>CADCOP010000226.1 GCA_902803065.1 uncultured Lachnospiraceae bacterium
AAATCATCATATAGAAATGTACGGAAGAGGGTAGCGCTTATGAAGAACAAATTTGTTTTTTGAGGCTACCTAACCGATAAAAATGAGAAAAAAGCGAAACGCTTATGACGCACAATCTATATGGCGGTTTGAGTCGGCATATAAGAGATAAGGAGAAGGCGAAACGCTTATGACGCAATAGCTATCTGGAGCTATCCGGCGAACTGTGTCGACATATAAAAAGCAAGAATAGGGGAAAACGATTATGATGCACCAGATATCTAGAGCTGTCTAGCGGGTTGAGACGACATATAAGAAGCAAGGATAGAGCCAAACACTTATGACACACCAGCCAGCTGATGTGCAGAGCCATCATATAAAAAGCAAGAATAGAGAAAAACACTTATGACGGACTTGCCAGCTGATGTGCAGAGCCGTCACATAAAAGGCAGGAATATGAAGACAAGGGACGTATGGAGACAGGGGCGGTTCCTTGTTTCCTTTGAGGTTATAAGATGGGTATGCTAAGTGAGTTTCGTGAGCAGAGAAAGAGAGAACGATATCAGAAAAGCCTGACCGAAGAGCAGAAGATTGAAATGCTTAACCGGATCGTTGAAGAAACATCCAATATTGTGTTCCTTGGCGGGGCAGGCGTATCGACAGAGAGCGGCATCCCGGATTTCCGGAGTAAAGACGGGTTGTACCGGAAAAACGATAAGAAGTTCGCGCGGTACCGGCCGGAATATCTGCTCAGCGACCAGTGCCTCCACCGTGAACCCGAAGTGTTCTTTGCGTATTTCAGGAAAAACCTGGATGCCAGAAATGTGCTTCCGAACGCTGCGCACATGAAGCTGGCGGAGATGGAAGCGCATGGAAAGCTGGACGGAGTCATCACGCAGAACATTGACGGTCTGCATCAGAAGGCGGGGAGCCGGAATGTGCAGGAGATCCACGGCAGTGCTCTTCGCAGCTACTGTGTTTCCTGCCGGAAGCAGTACGGGCCGGACTTTATTTTTGAGAGTGCCGATGCGGTTCCAAAATGTCCCGCCTGCGGGCGCATGGTGCGGCCGGACGTGACTCTGTACGGGGAGATCTTGCCGGAACCGGCCTACGGAAACGCTATCCGTCTTCTGCAGAACGCGGACTGTCTGATCATCGGAGGAACCTCGCTGGAAGTGGGATCAGCAGCCGGGCTGGCGCACACATACCATGGCAAACACCTGGTCATTATCAATAAGGGAAAAACAAGAATGGAAGGCAAGGCAGACCTGGTGTTTCATGACAGCATAGGAAAGGTGCTTAGCAGAATCAGGCTGTAAGGAGGGGACAAAGAAGCGTCCCCTGTACCCTTTATACCAGCGAGCAGATGAGTTCTGCTATGCCGCAGCAGACCATGACGAGGATGGGGTTTGCTTTTTTTACGCGCAGCGCTGCGAGTGCTGCGGCGAAAAGGAGCACGCCCCTTATTTTTATGTCTGAAATTGCGAGTGAGATGATGCCTTCTTTGAAGATGACCTGGAGCAGGATGTTAAGGCCTGCTGTGAAGATCATGGCGACGACGGCCGGGCGGAGCGACTGGAGAACGCCCTGCATCAGGCGCATTTTGCGGTATCTGGTATATAGCCATGCCAGTATCGTAACGAAGATGCAGGAGGGCAGGATCACGCCTATGGTTGCGGCGATGGCTCCGGGGATTCCGGCGACCTGGTTGCCAACGAAGGTGGCTCCGTTAACGGCTATAGGTCCGGGCGTCATCTCGGCGACTGTGACAAGGTCTGTGAAGTCTGACATTGTCAGCCAGCCGTGGCGTGTGATGACCTGTTCCTGGATCAGAGGCATGGCGGCGTAGCCTCCGCCGAAGCTGAAGGCACCGATCTGAAGAAAGGATGTAAACAGTGAGAGCAGTATCATGGTCAGGACTCCTTTTTCTTCTCAAAGAAAAGCGTCCGGATCACGCCGATCAGGGCGGATGCCAGTATGATCAGGATCACGTTGATATGGAAGTAATAGTTGGCGGTGAAGGCGAGGATCATAACGATGATCCGCAGGATGTCCTTTGACCGGACGATCCCGGACCCCATGTCGTAGACGACAGACATGATGACCGCGCCGACGCCTGCCTTCATGCCCCGCAGCATAGCCTGGACCACGAAATTGATCTTAAAGGCGGTGTAGAAAAACGAGATCACGGTCAGGATCACGAAGGGAGGAAGGATAGCTCCGAGAACTGAGCAGAGGATGCCGGGAATGCCAGCCAGCTTATAGCCCACGACGATGGCACCGTTGACTGCGATGGCGCCCGGTGATGACTGGGCAATAGCGACCAGGTCAAGCATTTCCTCATCGTCGATCCAGTGCAGCTCATCTACGAACTTCTGCTTGAGTAGTGTTACGATCACGTATCCGCCGCCGAATGTGAAGGCGCTCAGGTACAGGGTGGAAATAAAGAGCTTCCACAGAACAGATGCTTTTGATACGGTGTTATTGGTCTCCAAACTATATTCTCCTTTCGGCATCGCCCGCGAAGGCGGACAGGAAACTGACTCATTACTGTTTTTATTCTACAGGATAATGTATTATAAGTAAAATTATATTATATTATGGAAATAATAGGCAAATAATAATATAATGATTGTAAGAGAATGTAACAGATGGGCAGCAGGGAAATGCATCTGAAGCATATGAAACAGACGATACGGCTGAACCAGATGAAACAGACAACACAGACAACACAGATAAAACAGAAGTTACAGAGGAATGAGAAATGAATATCCGGCATCTGCAGATTTTTATCAGCGTATGTGATCATGATAACAACATAACGCAGGCCGCGAAAGCCCTGTTTATGTCCCAGCCTTCGGTATCGCAGGCGATTCGGGAGCTGGAGAGCTATTACGGAGTGCAGCTGTTTGACAGAATGTCGAGGCGGCTGTACCTGACGGCTGCAGGGGAGGAATTCAGGGAATATGCACTGCGCCTGACGGGACTGTATGATGACATGGAGAGGCGGTTTAAAAACTGGGATGGTTCCGGCGCAATCCGCATAGGGGCGAGCATGACCATTGGTGCAAGCATGATGCCGTCTCTGATCAGCGCATACAGGGAGATGCATCCGGATACGCAGGTCAGGGTGACGATTCAGCCGTCCAGGATCCTTCAGCAGAAACTGATCACAAACGAGCTGGACCTAGCGCTTGTTGAGACGCAGATCCACAGCAG
>CADCOP010000227.1 GCA_902803065.1 uncultured Lachnospiraceae bacterium
CGTCTCTTTGCCAAAAAGGGCAAAAAAATCTTTCTCAGCAAGTGGTCCGCACCACAAAAGGCGGCTAAATATGTTCCTTCCGCAGACACTTCCGTGTTGAAAGTCAAAGTTGCCAACACGGCAAAGGGTGTGAAAGTCAGTTGGAAAAAGTACAGCAAAGCGGGTTATTATCTGGTATCCCGGGCAACCAGCAGCAAAGGTGAAGGAGAGGTCCTCACCTGCAACGGCAAAGACGAGATCACCTTCACAGATAATACCGCTGCAAAAGGAAAGACTTACTACTACACCGTAACCGCATGGTACGGAAACGACAGCAAACCACTGGTGAAAAGCAAAGCGATAAAGATTGCTGTAAAATAAATCATACCGACAGATTCTGAAAAAAACATAATGGATGGTGACAGGCATGCTTCGTAATAACACAAAAGACAAAAAAAATGATTTCGGCTGGCCGGAGAATTACTATCTGGAAACAGATGCAAAGAAAAGAAAAGAATTACTGAATACTCAGCTGGAAAGTGATCCGACAGAGGAAAACCAGCTTCGGCAGAGACTTTGGGAAAAGCGCTATACTCTCCCCGGCAAAGGCATGACCGGAGCGGACCATTTTATGCGAGTGGTCCTTACAATGGAACTTGTCGCGGAAAAAAGCAAATCCCTCTTTGGCAAGAAAACCTTCCGGGAAGGCATTCAGGAAATCCGTGACGTCTTTTGTCTGGATCTGTTAAAGGAGAACCCGGACTATTCTTATGTTTGGAAAGAAGAATTCGTGAATTTCTGGAGCCTGTATATTGAAGCCTGCAAAGGCGACAAAAACTACACGGGACTGTTTATGGGCCTGGGACATATGTCTGACGAAGATCTGAGGAACAAGCTCAAAAATGATATCGGCCATAAGGCGGTTGAACTGCCTGACAAGCTGGGCTTGTCACAGGAACTGACTCCGTTTCGGGAGGCAGGCCGGGAAGCATTTTCTTATTATTTTGAATAGGAGACAGGGGACGGTCCTCTGCCTCTCGGATTTGCTGGAAGGGGAAGGAAATGAGATATAAATACAAATATACCGGCTTGTTCGTCGACTTCAAAGAATTATGGGAAATCATGGATCAGATTACGGATGAAAAACTGAAATGCCCGGTTGAGCATCCCCATGTAACCATAGACTATCATCCGGAACATGTGGACGCTTCCTTGTTTGGGAAAAAGGTTATGATAAAGATTACCGGCTATGCCAACAACGGAAAAAATCAAGGACTGAAAGTTGAATTGGCAGACTGTCCCCCGAAGATAGGTAATCTGATCGAAGAGAATAAACTGCTCCACATAACCTGTTCCCTTTCCAGGTCCGCTAAAGCAGTCAACACAAAAGACCTTCTTTTTACCCCGTTGGACCGAGAATACTATATAGAAGGAGTGTATCAAGGCTTCTCGGTTTCACAGGTTACCAACAGATATCTCTGTTCTTTTTATATCGATCTGAAAAACAAACTTCCGAAGGAAGAGGAAACTAACTTTGAAAAAAAGGAACTGAAATTACGATATCTTTCTAAATACATTCAGCGCATTTATGATGTGAATAATACCATTTGCCGGATCTACCGCCTCAAGGAGGACAAGGTGGCAGAACTGGAAGGAGCGCTGAAAAAATGTGTCCCTAAAGAGCTCCAACGAGCCCTCTGCTGGGCGGAAAAGGATCCTGTCACGATCATCCTTTTTGCGACCGGTACCGGTTTTGCCTGTTTTGATATTGAAATCATCGAACCACCATTCTCCAGGAATTACCTGGATATTAACAACCGGCTGGCCCGCATGTATAACCAGGATACTTCCTTATTCGACCAGCTTGGCAGCCTCTTATCCGCTGAAAAGATCGGACAAGCCGAATGGTTCCCTCTTTCAAATAATAAGAAAGCCTATACCTTTCACAATTTATATTTAGATGAGCATAAGACCTTTGCTGATGTGAGAGCGAAGCATGATCAGCACCTGGCCGTATTGCTGAAAAGCTGGCAGATTAATTCTCAGGGCTCTTTATCAGATGACAATCTGTATGAGATTGATTCCCATCATGGCTGGATTATAGACGGGACCGGAATCATTTCCTATGCAACAGAGGAAAAAACAAACTCACACAACGTTTTCCTTAGGAAAACCTACTACACAAATGCCAACAATGATTATTTCTGGGCCTATATTCTTGCCCTGCATGAGAAGGATTGTCTGCAAAAATACACTGATGATATTCTCTCATCATGGGATAATGAAAACAACCTGATCCATCTGAGAGAGAACCTGCTTCGCTTTGATCTTTGGTTTTCCTACAATGTAATTTCCATGGAAGATTATTACCAGCGGTATTATAATAAATTACACGAAAAACTATATTTATCTTCCCTGGAAAAAGAGATTGAAGAGGTCCTGGAAAAGGTAGAAGCCTTTGCCAATTCAAAAAAAGACCGACGGATCAATTCCTTGTTAACCTGCGTGACTTTCCTGACTGTCTTTTCCGTATTAACAGATGGTCTGGGTTTCGTAGACCGGATACTGGAATGGCAAACACTGACGCTGCTTCATTGGATGTTTATCATAATAATACTATTTGTCCTGTTCTTTGTTCTGCGGATTATTATGAGAAGAAAATAAAAGAAAAAGGGACTGTCCAAATGAACTGCTCCCCGTCAAGTAGACAAATAAAATAATAAATCTTTTTCTGCCATCAGATTTGATCTGGTGGCAGTCTTTATGCTGCCA
>CADCOP010000228.1 GCA_902803065.1 uncultured Lachnospiraceae bacterium
GTCAATATTCCGGAAGCTTCCTTCCGTATCCTGGAAGATGCTGACCGCAGGAAGTCCGATCTCGGCGAATGCGGTATGGATTCCGGCAGGGAGCAGCGCCGTGCTCCAGTTTGCGGGTGTCTCATCAAATTCTGCCTCATTTTCCGCCTGTCCGCCGTCTGCGGTTTCATCCTGCTCAGTCATTTCTGTCTCCAGGCCGTTCTGCGCAAAAGCAAGAGCCTCCGCCAGCATTTCCTCATTATCCGTATGCTGCTGCAGCCCGTTTCCATAACCCAGCTTTTCGGCGCAGGAACGGATGATCCCTGTCAGAAGACTCTCCTCTCCGTCGACAGTACCGAGAAGATATAACGGAGCTTCCTCAGTCCTTACGCCCATCTCTCCAAGGCAGATGACTCCCTGCACCCGGCTCTTCTGCTCATCGCTCAGCCACTCGGCAAAATGCTTTGAACCGTAATAGCCGTCTTCTTCTCCGGACAGGAACACAAAGCAGATGTCCATGCCCGTCTCTTCCTGTGCCAGGATCCTTGCCGTCTCAAGCAGGACCGCTGCTCCGCTCTTGTCATTATCAGAAAATGATACAGGACGAGGATACTTCTCTGTTTCCAGTTCTGCGGCGGCAAGTGCTGTAATCGGCGCGTCACCCATCTCCTCTGGGTCAATGAAGGATTTTGAATCGTAATGCGCGCACAGGATCAGGATCCCGTTGGTTCGCTCTTCGGCGTCGGCGCCGCGCTCCGCTATGATATTGATTCCGGGCGGATCAATTCCGTTTTCATTCAGTCGGCCTTCGTGAAAAGCCTGCTCGCTCACCGTATAGCCCAGGCCAAGCATGGTCTGTTTTATAAAGGCGCCGACCTCCAGTTCACCGTCGGAACCGATCGGATCCGGCACCTCAAGAAGCTTCTCAAGTGTATACTCCACATTCGCGTGGTCGGCTCTGAGCAGGAAGACTTCCTCCTCCGGAAGGACCTCTTCTTCCTGGTTCACATCCTCCACGGTCATGCCGGAATTTTCGAAAGTGATGGTTTCATCGCCTTCAAACAGAGCGTCAAAATCAACTTCTCCGTCCTCCCCGTCGACGTACCCGGACGCATCACCCTGCTCATAGCCCTGCTCCGCGTCTCCGGCGTCCTCCACCGGGAATTCCTGAACGACCGGATCTCCTTCATCAATGATCATTTCTTCTGCATATGCCAGCGCCCCTGCCTGTACCAAAAGGCTGAGCGCTGCAATGCACGCAGTAACGATCTTCTTATACTGGCTCATTTTCATATCCTCCCTGAATATATTTCTGGATTTGTCCAAATCAGCCGCTTCATGTCCTCCGGAAGCGGCGCTTCAATTTCCATCTGCTCTTCGCTGAAGGGATGCCGGAACCGGACTTTTGCACAGTGGAGCGCGGCGCGGCGGATACCACAGATTTTGTCCGCTGATCTCCTGTTTCCGTAGAGCGTATCGCCTGCAAGCGGGTGCCCGATGGCTGCCAGATGGACCCGGATCTGATGCGTCCTGCCTGTCGTTATCCGGACTCGGAGCAAGTCGTTTGCTCCGCATTCTCTGATCTTTTCGGCATATGTGTGGGCTTCCATGCCTTCCCCTTCAGGGCAGACTTCCATGCGGTTCAGCTCTCCGGGAACTCTGCGCATGGGAAGATGAATCTCCAGCTTTTCCTGCTCTTCTTTCAGATGTCCCCGGCACACGGCCAGATATTCTTTTTCACAGCTGCCTTTTCGCGATAGCCTCTCCGCGGCGACCCTGTTTTTCGCCAGGATCACGACTCCGGATGTGTCCTTGTCGAGTCTCCCCACAGAACGGATCGGGCGCCGCTCTCCATTGCCTGAGTAATGCGCTGCCGCCATGTCTGAGAGTGTATCCCCGAAATGGCCGTGGGAAGGATGCATGACGATTCCTGCCGGCTTATTCACGACCAGCAGATCCCGGTCCTCATAAAGAATATCAAGATTACCCAGGATAGCACCGTCTGCAGCCCGATCTGCAGCAGCATCCGCAGTGACACCTGCCGCCCGATCCGCAGCGGCACTCGCAGTCAGATGTGCAGCATCATCCGCAGAAGCATCCACAGAAACATCCGCAGTCCGACCTGCGGCATTGATTGTTTCAGCGTCTGCCTTAGTGTCTCTGTCACTCTGCATGCAGACGGGATCCTCTGCCCTTTCAAGCAGAATGCTGACACTGTCGCCTGCCTTGAGCACTGCGCTGACTCTTGCCTGCGCTCCGTTTACGCAGATGCCCTGCGGCGTGAACTTGAGGCTGCGGATCTGATGTCGGCTCAAGGCTGCCTTCCTGCGGAGGAACTCTGACAGGAGGCCTTCTTCGCCTTCTTCTACCTTATAATACTGTCTTCGCTCCTTCATTGTGCATTCCCATCGCCGGTGCCGCTGGCACTTCCCGTGACTTCCCATTAATTTTTACAAAAAAAATTGCGAGAAACCATGCTCTGCAACATAAAAGAGGACTGCTCATGCAGCCCTCTCATCTGTCGAAACAATATCAGCCCTGGGCCGCAGCGTTTGCTTCCTTCTGGTCCAGATATGCGTTGATCGCATCGA
>CADCOP010000229.1 GCA_902803065.1 uncultured Lachnospiraceae bacterium
CTCGCTCAAGGAAAACACGCTGCGCGGCTATGCGCTCTCATCTGTGTTCGGCGCGAAAACGCCCAACTCCGAATGGGAATACATGACAGGGAACTCCATGGCATTCCTGCCCATGGGCTCGGTGGTCTATCAGCAGTTCATCGACGATGAACCCACTTCCATGGTCTCCTATCTGGAGAGCAAGGGCTACACCACAGTTGCCATGCATCCTTACTACGCGTCCGGCTGGAGCCGCAACATCGTCTACCCGGATCTCGGCTTCGACGAGATGAGATTCATGGATACGGGTGATTTCGATGAGACCGAACTCATGCGGAATTACATCACGGATAAGCAGCTTTACGATAAGATCATTGAGCGGTTCGAGCAGAAGGGCGAGGATGAAGACCTTTTCATCATGAGCATCACGATGCAGAATCACGGCGGCTATAAGGAGACCTACGACAACTTCACCAACGATGTCATGTATAAAAACGGTGAATACGCGGACGCAGACCAGTATCTGTCCCTCATTCACCAGACAGACATCGCAACGGAGGAGCTGATCCATTACTTTGAAAATGTGGACGAACCGGTCGTGATCGCGTTCTTCGGAGATCATCTGCCAAGCCTGAGCGCATCGTTCTTCAAGAGTCTGAACGGCAAGGGCGTATCCGGCCTGACCCTTTCACAGCTGGAAGACCTGTTCAGCGTTCCGTTCTTCATCTGGACTAACTATGACACAGAAGAAGAAACCATTCCGCGGACAAGCTTGAACTACCTGAGCACGCTGGTGCTTGAACGGGCAGGCATCGAGCTTTCGCCCTATCAGGAATTCCTCTCCGACCTGATGAAAGTCGTTCCGGCAATCAATTCGAGAGGATACTACTCCGCAGGAAAGCGGAAGTACTACCATGTGGATGCAGCCGAAGGCGTGGACGCAGAATGGATCAAAAAGTACGAAATGCTCCAGTACAACGGCATGTTTGACGGAAAGAACCGGAGTTCCTTCTTCTTCCCGAGAGCAGCGGCAGAATAGGGCGTGGCTGCTTCCGCAATCCTGTATTAAACCACTGGTTGATAGGCATAAGCAGAAGCATCTGTTATCATACTTCCAGAGAGATAAACCAAAAGAGATACTTAACTGAAAAGCTCAATTTTAAAAAGAGTCGGAAAACGGTACAGGGGTGAGAATCTGTCCCGTGATCCGGCTCTTTTTTGAGCGATGCTGCAGATAGTGTGCATTGCGGACCGCAAGGTCTTGCGCACCTGCAGATGAAACGGCGCACAGCGCCGGCGAGCGCGGAAAGAGCCTGACAAACTTTTTCAGAATATTTTCAGAATATTGTTCAGAAAAGGAGTATGATCTTATGCTTAGATTTGGAAGTGCTGAGAACAGCTGCGACAAAACACTTGCGACCGCGTACATCATCTACATGATGGGCGGAAGTGCATTTCACAAATGCCGCTTTCGAAGCGGCGGAGAAGAGATGCGCCTCCGCATGCATTACATGTTCATGAAAAGTACGGACCAGCTGAAAGAGGAAGAAAAATACGACAGGCTCTGCAGCGAGCAGATCGCCGATGACGTAGCAGACCTGAACTGCGAGGTCATCCACCGCCGCGGGAAGGACGGCTCCTATAAGCTGCTCTTCTACACCGGCATCGTAAATTACCTGTTCATCATCCCGCCGCGCGGCAAAGTACTGGTACGGCGCCGCTGCAGCCCGCGGCGCGCCGGTTGAACATAGGAGGCGTGGCTGCGGCCCGCAGCGCCGGCTGAACATAGGAGGCGTGGCTGCGGCCCGCGGCGCCGGCTAAGCATGGGGGGCGTTGCAGCCCGCGGCGCGCCTGCTAAGTGTGGGAGGGGGCGTTGCAGGCAAGACGAAGCAGCCAGGCAAAAGGGCACAGACGCAACACAGAAGTGCCGTGTAATAAAGTGTAGATAAATAACGGCACAGGATGGTATACTGGGAACAGAACCGAAGAAACTATAGGACTTATTCTTATCCGTATCCCTGGCCGAGATTTCTTTCTGGCAGGCGGCCAAACTAGCAGCGTTTCTTATTCTTGGCCGTATAATTCGCGAGAAATTCTTTTAAACTACTACCCATGTCAAGCAACACACAGCAGAGTAATACCCAGTAAAGCAACACACAGCAGAGC
>CADCOP010000230.1 GCA_902803065.1 uncultured Lachnospiraceae bacterium
CCTGGTCCTTTGCCAGTCTGGCCATCGTCTCCGGCAGGATGTTCGTGCCGGTTCTCGACGGTACATTGTAAATGATGCACGGAAGCTTTGTGGCAGATGCGATGGTTCTGTAATGCTGGTACAGCCCATCCTGCGTTGCCTTGTTATAATAGGGTGTGACCAGCAGCAGGCCGTCAGCCCCGAGCTTTTCCGCCTCTTCTGACATCATGACCGCATGAGCTGTATTATTGGAGCCCGTTCCGGCAATGACCGGTATCCTTCCCTTTGTCTGTTCTGCGGAAAAGCGGATCGCTTCCAGATGCTCATCGTCATCCAGCGTCGGCGCTTCTCCGGAAGTTCCGCATACGATCAGCGCGTCTGTTCCCCCGGCGATCTGCGACTCGATCAGTTCCGCCAGAGAATCATAATTGATCTCTCCGTTCTCTTTCATCGGCGTAACCAGAGCTACGCCTGATCCTCTGAAAATTGACATATGATTCAACCTCCCATTCCGTTATCACTGTGGAAATATATTCAATCATTCATGAACCCGTTTCCGTCATTGCCAGATCACTCTGAACCTTACGTTTTCCGCAGGTTTTATGAGCGCGTGCTCCCGGATGTAACCGATCAGCAGGTCCTGCATATTATCGGCTCCTGTCCAGAGCACCGGGCTCTCCCCTATCATCTCATAACCGCCTGTCCCGCTCGCCCGGTAGTCAGAGCAGACAAGGGTGTACTGACCGTCTTCTTCGATCGGTGTTCCGTCAAGGCGAAGCAGCCGGACGACTCTGTCACCCAGCGGCCTTCTGATGTCAAATGCGTAGTCGATGCCTGCGTAAAAATCATAATTATAATGCTCGATCTTGGGTTTTAAAAACCTGTCGGATATGACCGGCTTTCCGTCCGCAAGCTCCAGGTAGGAAGCGCAGCGCTCCAGAGCCAGCTTCAGCGTTCTGCCTGTGATCTGCTTGAGCACGCTCACATTGGCAAACGGATAGGCTGTGTAAACGTCCCGGATGCTGACTTCTCTCGCGAATCCGATCGGATCATTGGTCAGGCTCGTGCATGAAAAGTCCGCCTTCACGTGGGTCAGCTGTACTTCGTTGACCAGGGCTGCCACCCTGCTCCCGTAAAGGGCTGCGTCCAGCTTGCTCTCCGGCAGGAGCGGCTCCGCAAATGTGCCGATCTTCTCATCCAGCCAGTGCTGCGTGCGCTTCTCCAGCGCGAGGAGTTCCTCAAAGCCTTCCGGGTTCCAGGTATCGCCCGCATGTATCAGACGGGCATCAAACCTCCATCCGCTCTTTTCTCCGGCTCCTGCGTTTCCGTCTGCGTTTCCGTCTGAGTTTTCTTCTGTGTTTCCTTCTGCCTCCGGCTCCGGTCCGTCCCAGCATCCCTCCAGCAGGATGTAACGGTCCGCCTTATCCGGCGGCTGGCAGGAAAAAGTATTTCCAAATACTGCTTTCTCAACGGCCATATGCTGGTGTCCTGTAAGCAGCAGGTCGAAATCCAGTTCCTCTCCCAGAAGGCAGGCCCTGTTTTCGCGGCTGTCTGAAAGAAGCTTTCCGGTAGATAAATCTCTCTCGTATCCGCCGTGGTAAATACAGATCGTCAGGTCACAGCCTGCCTGTTTCATCTCTGCAAGGGCTTTCCGGACAGCTTCCAGCGCATCCCCTACTTTCAGTTTTGTCAGATGCTCCGGTTTCTCCCACACATTTACATAATCTGTAACAGCGCCTGTGATGCCGACCCGGAGGCCGTTTTCAAGCACAGATATCTGCCAGGGAATGATGGGTATCTCGCCGCCAAGGTCAGTCACATTTGCGCATACGCACACGGCTCCGTGTGCCTTCATGGCTTCCACGTAACTGCGGATCGCTTCATAACCGAAATTAAAATCATGGTTCCCCAGCGTAAAAACGTTCAGTCCCATGGCTCCGAAGGCATCTGCCACCGGATGGGATGTGTAATCTGCCGCGTGCTCCAGGTAATACGCCACCAGAGGCGTGCCCTGAAGGCTGTCCCCGCCGTCGATCACCAGCGTATTCCCGTCATGGACGATCTCACCGGCAATGGGGAGAAGTCCTCCCTTTTTACGGCCGATGCCGGTGTAGTCCACCGGCATCAGGTTTCCGTGTATATCGGATGTATAATAGATTCGTATGTTTTCATCAGGTCAACCTCTGGCCAGCTTCACGCGGATCTTTGTTGAGATCCATTCGATGATCAGAACCAGTACGATCAGTCCCACAAGGATCGCTCCTGCCTCACTCCAGCGATAGGAATTCATAGCGAAGATCAGAGGCGCGCCGATACCGCCGGCTCCCACCAGGCCAAGGACAGTCGCATCTCTTAAGTTAATGTCGAAACGGTAGATGGCAGTGGATGCGAAATTCGGCATCAGCTGCGGAAGAATGCCGTACCGGATCTTCTGCCATGATGTACATCCCGCCGCGTCCAAAGATTCGAGAATTCTGTAATCCAGATCCTCGATCGCCTCCGTATACATCTTCGAGACCATGCCTACCGAACAGAGCGACATGGTCATCAGGCCGGCAAACGGTCCGGGACCTGTCACACTGATAAACATAAGGCCGTAGATAAATGACGGAATGGTACGTACTGCCATGACGATCAGACGTCCAATGAACGCAATGGGCTTCGGTACAAGGTTCTGAGCCGTAAGAAAAGCAAACGGAATCGAGATCACCGCGCCGACTACGGTACCCAGAAAAGCAATGCACATGGTCTCCAGAAGCAGATACGGAACTCCCTGCTTTGTCAGGTTAAAAAGCAGCTTTGTATCCGGACG
>CADCOP010000231.1 GCA_902803065.1 uncultured Lachnospiraceae bacterium
AGTACGCCCATTAACCTTGCAGTTATCAACCGCATGATCAGTCTGTATTGCAGGTAGGAAACCACGCTTTGCCGATGGCGCGGCAGCGAGGTTTCCTGCCCATATACATCATATTCCAGACAATGCATAGCTAATGCTTAACTGCATTGGTGCAGACGCACAGCAGTTAAGCCTGCCGTATTCAGCCCCGCCGGTCATCATACATATCTGCACACATGGTCTACCGCGATGTCCGAAAAACCGTAGGCTTCTGCTTTTGTCATCTTGCCATTGCAGATATCACGGATCGCTCCGACCATTTCCCTTCCCATTTCCTGATAGGTCTTCTCGCCGCGGACGATGGGGCTCAGGTCGATATCCATGTTATCCTCCATCCAGGCATAGGTCCGCCGGTTCGCGGTGACCTTCAGGACCGGGACGATGGCGTTGCCGGTGGGCGTTCCGCGGCCGGTGGTGAAGATGACGGCCTGGCAGCCTGCGGCGACCATGGATGTGACGGAGGAGATGTCATAGCCGGCCGTATCCATGACGATGGCTCCGGTCTTCGTGGGCCTCGCTGCCTGTTCCAGAACTTCGTTGATCGGCCGGGTGCCGCCTTTGCGGATGCAGCCCAGACTCTTTTCGTCAAGTGTTGAGAGCCCGCCTGCTTTATTGCCGGGTGTGGGCTGGCCGGCCCGGCAGTCCTGGCCGGCTGCGGCCAGATGGTTTTCGTAAGCGCGGCAGACTTCAATGATCTGGTTGTGGATCTGGGGCGTAGCAGCGCGTTTTGAGAGCACGTGCTCGCCGCCGATCCACTCGATGGATTCACTCATCATGGATGTGGCGCCCATGTCGACAAGGATGTCGCTCAGCTCGCCGACGGCAGGGTTGCTCGCGATGCCTGAGGTCGCGTCAGAACCGCCGCATTCAATGCCGAGGAAGAGTTCGGATGCGTCAAACAGTTCCTTCTGCTGCATGGCGGCCTGGGCAGCCATATCTCTGGCGGCGCGGACAGCCTTTTCAATTGTCCTGAGTGTTCCTCCTTCTTCCTGGATGCCGAAAGATACGACCGGTTTGCATGTCATGGACGTGATACTTTCCTTAAGCTTCTGATGGGGAACCGTTTCGCAGCCGAGGCCAATGATCACCACGCCGTAGACGTTTGGATTACAGGCAAAACCGGTGAGGACCTTCTGGCTCATTGCAGTGTTTGCGGCAACATCGGAGCATCCCGTGTTAAAGACGATGCTGACGGCGCCGCGCACCTGGCTTGCCACGATCCGGCAGCTCTCGCTTCCGCAGGCGCAGGTCGGCAGGATCAGAACATGGTTCCGGATCCCGGGCCGGCCGCCAATGCGCCTGTAGCCATAGAACTGAAACGGCTTCAGATCAGGGGCCCCGGCGGACTGTTTCGCGCACATGACAAAATCACTGCCGGCCAGTTCGCTGTCATAATCCCTGGGAACGCTGAAGAGGTTATGATGATCAACACATCGACCTTTGTCGATAAATTTTGAGGTGCGGCCAAGGCTCTCATCGTATTTGATGACTTCTCCGTTTTCGGGAATATCCCTGATTGCGATCTTATGGCAGTAAGGAATATCCTCCAGGGCGGTCAGAGAACAGACCTCTTCGCCGCGGCGGTACACCACTTCAGAGCCGTTATCCACATCCTCCATACAGGTAACAACGTTATCGGTATCTCCCATCAGCAATGCATTGATCTTCATATGATTACCTCACTTTCTGCCACTTTTGATGTCTTGCTTCCTTAACTTCCTGAAAATACAATATCATCTCTTTACAGGGGTGTAAACCGGAATGAAAAACTTATGATATGTGTTATAATAGTATGGTATATAGAATAGCAGAGTATCATTGGGTATCAGCAGATCGTGAGCAGAAATGCCTGCGGTAAAGGGAAAAGGGAATCAAAGATGAAACGCAACAGGATATTTTTATGGATCCAGACGATCGCGGTCGTGCTGGTCTGCGTGCTTTTTGCAGCATCTGCCATCCGTATTTACAGGGAGGGGATGCAGGCGCGCGCTTTGGATGCGTCAGCCTGGATCTATACAAGAGAAATAGTGAAGGATGCACTGACGGAGATGCTTCCTGCCATCACAGGAGCAGCCATTCTTGTGATCTTCGGGCGGATCGCGGACAGGAAGAATAAAAGCAGCCGGAAGGAAGATCTTTCTGTAAAGGGAGCGGCTGACGGAACAGGCGCAGGAAAGAAGAACCGCAAAAAAAGGCAGTCAGAGCCCGTGACCCTGGCATCCATGGAGGATCGCGCCGAATGGTATTCTTCCGGGGATGTAAAGCCCTCAGGGATGAGGAAGGCGATCTGTGTTCTTCTGCTCATCATAGCCGTCTTATGCATCCTTTACGGTTTATATAACGGCAGCGCGAGGGATGTTCTGATCAAAGCAGCGGCTGTATGTACGGAGTGTATAGGCCTTGGGTAAACTGAAATCATGGTATCAGGCGCACCGCCCGACGACGCGCCGCCTTGCGCAGCTCTACTGCGCGCTTTTGTATAACGCTAATCTGAAAGGATTCGCGCAGGGAAAGATCTACAGCGGAAACGTGAAAGCGGTCTGTGTGCCGGGCCTGAACTGTTATTCCTGTCCCGGTGCTGTTGGTGCATGCCCGCTGGGCGCCCTGCAGAACGCAGTCGCTTCCTCCGGCACGAGAGCCGGGACTTATGTTCTGGGGATCCTGCTGCTGTTTGGCGTTCTTCTCGGAAGAACGGTCTGCGGATGGCTGTGCCCGTTCGGAATGCTGCAGGAACTGCTGTTTAAGATCCCGACAGTAAAACTGAGGAAGAATCGTTTTACGAGGTTCCTGTCCTATCTTAAATATGTGATCCTTGCCGTGTTTGTCTTTGCTCTGCCTCTCTGGTACGCGGCAGTGAAAGGTCTTCCGCTGCCGGGCTTCTGTAAATACATCTGTCCCGCCGGAACCTTTGAAGGGGCAGGCGGCCTTCTTGCAAATCCCGTGAATGAAAGCTATTTTTCCATGCTCGGACCTCTGTTTACGCGGAAATTCGTGATTATGGTCCTGTGCGTGCTCGCCAGCGTTTTATGTTACAGGGCGTTCTGCCGGTTCCTGTGTCCGCTGGGTGCTATTTACGGGCTGTTCAGCCGGATCGCTTTCTGCGGCGTACGGGTCGATGGCAGCAGATGCACGGGCTGCGGCAGATGTGTCCGCAGCTGCCAGATGGATGTGCGCCGCGTGGGCGATCACGAGTGCATCCAGTGCGGAGAGTGCATGGAAGTCTGCAGGGACCAGGCCATTTCCCTCAGGGCAGGGAAGGTCACCCTGATGGCTCCCTCCGGAGCATGCGGCGGGGCATATGGAAGCGGTTCTGATATCCCGGGAGAAAAAGCCGGGAGGAAGACTCCGCCGTCGCGGCTGAGGATATTCCGGGCGGCAGCAATCTTTGTTCTTATGGCTGCGCTCCTTTTGTTCAATGTTTTTTTCCCGTCAAAGGCTCCGGCTTCTTATGACAACGGTGCTTCTGAGAGCAGTGCTTCTGAGAGCAATGCTTCTGAGAGCAATGCTTCTGAGAGCAGTGCTTCTGAGAGCAGTGCTTCTGAGAGCAGTGCGGCTGTGGGAAGCGCTGTGGGCGAGCAGCTGCCCGATTTCACAGCGGAGCTGATCGGCGGAGGAGAGTTTCACCTGAAAGAGACCCGGGGAAATGTGACGATCATCAACCGCTGGGCAACCTGGTGTACTCCGTGCGTGGCGGAGATCCCGTATTTCTGCCGGCTGAAGGATGAACATCCGGACATACATATCCTGGCTGCCCACAGCTCGATGATCACGGAGGATGTGCAGGCATACCTTGCTGAGAAAGACTGGAACCTGGATTTTACCATCGATGAAGATGATGCCATCATGAATATCGTCGCGGGAGAAGCAGTGCTTCCGCAGACCATCGTTCTGAACGAAAAGGGTGAGGTGATCTTCAACCAGACCGGTTCAGTGACGTACGAATTACTTGAAGAGCTTCTTAAGCGGGCTCAGTAATCATGTTGTGAAGTCAGGAGATATATGATGAAAAAAGCAGCCGTTATTCTGAATGCCGCAATCGTCTGTCTGGTCGTCTATGCCTGGGAACGGATGTTTTTCGGTATGGATGAAGGAGCCCTCCTTTCATCCGCCAGACTTCAGAGCCTGAAGTATTTTACGGTGGATTCGAATATTCTTGCCGCGGCAGCGTCCCTGTGCATTCTTCCGTTTGAGGTCCGGGAGGCCTTCGGAAGACCGGGGCGCAGCGGCAGACCGGTCCGGGGCGGTATTCCCGTGTGGGCACTGGTCCTGAAACTGGCTGCGACGACAGCCGTCTCGCTGACATTCGTGACAGTCATGGTCTTCCTGGGCCCCATGTACGGGTACCCTGCCATGTTTTACGGTGCTACGCTGTATATGCACCTGATCGTGCCGCTCCTTGCGATCTTTACATTGTGCGTGACGGAGAGAAATAAAGTACTCACGCTGCGCCATACTCTGACAGCGGTCGTTCCCATGCTTCTGTATGGGACAGCCTACCTCGTGAATATACTGATCCATGGGGTGGAAAACAATGACTGGTACAACTTTGCTCAGTGGGGAATACCGGCCTCGTTTCTGGTTTTCCTCATTGTAGCTTCCGTAACGTGGCTGCTTGCGCTGCTCCTGCGGATTGGGAGCCGGAAGAAGTGAGGCGCAGCAGCGTGCCTGCGTCGGAGCATACGCCTGCAGCAGAGTGCC
>CADCOP010000232.1 GCA_902803065.1 uncultured Lachnospiraceae bacterium
AAAAAGTGCTGGCCTGAGGGTTGACAAACTGGCGCTGTTCATGTAAATTACCTACTAAAGTGATAGGTAATATATGACCTATAAGGAGAGGAGGACCTTTATGAGCGATCATACATTCAAATTTGAAACTCTGCAGCTTCATGTGGGACAGGAGCAGGCGGATCCCGCGACGGATGCGAGGGCGGTTCCCATTTATCAGACGACTTCGTACGTGTTTCACAGCGCGCAGCATGCGGCGGACCGTTTTAACCTGCGTGATGCCGGGAATATTTACGGCAGACTGACAAATTCAACGCAGGGAGTGCTGGAGGAACGCATGGCTGCTCTGGAAGGCGGTGCGGCCGCCCTGGCTGTTTCTGCAGGCGCAGCTGCTGTGACATATTCCATACTGGCGCTTGCCGGTGCCGGTGATAACATTGTTGCGCAGAATACGATTTACGGAGGAAGCTACAATCTTCTGGATCATACACTGCCTGCATACGGGATCACAGCTTCGTTTGTCAATATTCATGATCACGAAGCTGTGAAGGCAGCGATCAATGACCGGACAAAGGCCCTGTTTATTGAAACGCTTGGAAATCCGAATTCAGATATTCCGGATATCGATGCGCTCTCTAAGATAGCGCATGAGCATAACATACCGCTTGTGATCGATAATACCTTCGGGACCCCGTACATGATCCGTCCGATCGAGCACGGCGCCGACATTGTCATCCATTCCGCTACCAAGTTCATTGGCGGGCACGGGACGACGCTGGGCGGCATTATTGTGGATGGAGGGACATTTGACTGGAATGCATCCGGCAAATACCCGCAGCTGACGGAGCCGAATCCGAGCTATCACGGAGTTTCATTCGTGCAGGCTGCCGGTCCGGCTGCATTTGTGACCTATATCCGGGCGATCCTTCTGAGAGATACGGGAGCAGCCATTTCTCCGTTTAACGCCTGGATCCTTCTCCAGGGGCTCGAGACGCTGTCCCTGCGGCTGGAACGGCATGCGGAGAACACAAAGAAGGTCGTTGAATATCTGGCTTCTCATCCGATGGTGGAAAAGGTCAATCATCCGTCACTGCCGGATCATCCCCAGCACGCATTGTATGAAGCATATTTCCCGAATGGCGGAGGGTCCATTTTTACCTTCAATATTAAGGGTGGTCAGAAAGAAGCGTATGCTTTTATTGATGGATTGAAGGTGTTCTCTCTTCTCGCAAATGTGGCAGATGTCAAGAGTCTTGTCATTCATCCGTATGATACAACACACGCGGAGATGACCCCGGAACAGCTGGCGGCAGCCGGTATTTACCAGAATACCATCCGCCTCTCCATAGGAACCGAGCATATCGATGACATTCTCTGGGACCTTGAACAGGGCTTCAGCGCCGCGAAGGCAGCGCAATAAACCGGCATCATATGCATCGGCCGTACGGAATAAGCGGGCATCATCGCCATAGGCGGCATCGGCAGGAAAATCGCGGCAGCGACAGAGTATTGACATAGTGTTGTTTCACTTTTATAATCTCAAATTGAAACTGAATTTCAATTTGAGATTTTTTTGCGCGTGGAGGAGATAACTCTATGAAACATATATATTCTTTGATCATTCTGGCATGCATGGCGCTGTGCCTTACTGTACCGGTCCGGGCGGAGGCTGCCGGCGCTTCCGGTGATCCCATTCGTATCGTCACGACCATTTTTCCGGCCTATGACTGGGCACGGGAGATCCTCGGCGATCAGGCGGAGAATGCGGAGCTGACCCTGCTTGCGGACAATGGCGTGGATCTTCACAGCTACAGCCCTTCCGTCGATGATATCCTGAAGATCTCGACCAGCGACATTTTCATTTATGTCGGAGGAGAATCCGACGCATGGGCTGAGGATGCGGTCAGGGAAGCATCCGGACAGAGTGATATAAAAGCAGTATGCCTGATGGATGCTGTGGGCAGCGCTCTCAGGGAAGAAGAAATTGTTGAAGGCATGGAGGCGGATCCGGATCACGATGAATCAGACGGCGGCCATGATGAGGAATCCGGCACAGCAGAGTATGATGAACATGTGTGGCTTTCGCTGAAGAACGCAAGGGTATGCGTGGATGCGATCGCTGCTGTGCTGGGCGAAGCGGATCCTGAAAATGCCCAGATGTACAGCGCAAACGCTGCCGCTTATGATGAAAAGCTTCTGGCGCTCGATGATAGGTTCCGGGCGGCGGTGGAAGACGGAACGCTGGATACGGTGCTGTTTGGCGACAGGTTCCCGTTCCGCTACCTGATGGATGATTACGGGATCAGTTATTACGCGGCCTTTGCCGGATGCAGCGCTGAGACGGAAGCAAGTTTTGACACGATCATCTTCCTTGCAGGAAAGGTCAATGAACTCGGGCTGCATACGATCCT
>CADCOP010000233.1 GCA_902803065.1 uncultured Lachnospiraceae bacterium
CATATCCCCGGAAGGTCTCAGCCCGGCCCATCTCATCCACAGCGCCGTGCAGCGCTTCTATGACAGCCGGGGCAATGGGCTGCGTAACATCGCCGATCCCCAGATGTATGACTTCCGCCTGAGGGTGTGCTGCCTCATATTCCCTTATCTTTCTGCCTACCGTGGAAAACAGGTAGCTTCCCGCAAGTTTCAGGTAATTCTCATTCACTTTTGCCATATATGAATCCTCACAGATTAGTGTATCCCATCAGTGCCCGGTCGATCTCGCGGGCCGCGTTCCTGCCCTCCGAGATCGCCCATACGACCAGCGACTGGCCCCGGTGCATATCACCGACTGTGTATATCCCCTCTTTTGATGAAGCATATTCACCGGGGCGGGTCTTTATGTTCGTCCGCGCGTCCCTCTCAACGCCGAAGCTCTCCGCGACATATGCTTCGCTCCCCAGAAAGCCGGCTGCGATCAGGACCAGCTGCGCGGGAACTGTTCTCTCGGAGCCTTCCATCGGAACCATCTTCATTCTTCCGCTCGCTTCATCCTTTTGCGCTGAGAGAGAGATCAGGACTGCTTCCTTCACATTTCCCTGTTCGTCTCGGATGAACTCCTTTACTGTCGTCTGGTAGATTCTCGGATCCGCGCCGAATTTCCATATCGCTTCTTCCTGTCCATAGTCTGTCTTCAGGATCCTCGGCCACTCCGGCCAGGGATTTGACACAAGTCTGGATGCGGCGGGCTCCGGCATCATTTCAAGCTGCGTAACGCTCTTAGCTCCCAGCCGGATGCAGGTGCCGACACAGTCATTGCCCGTATCCCCGCCGCCGATGACGATGACATCCTTATCCTTTGCCAGTTCATACGGATACTCCGCGAAACTGCTGTCCAGGAGCTGTCTGGTCACGCGGCCCAGAAAATCCACGGCAAAATAAATGCCTCCCGCGTCCCTCCCCGGGACGCTGATATCTCTCGGGTTTGAGGCTCCGCAGGCAAGGACGATGCAGTCATACTCCTTCTCCAGTTCTTCACCGGAAATATCCTTCCCGATATCCGTGCCGGTCACGAACCGGACGCCCGCCCGTTCCATCAGCTGCACCCGCCGGTCGATCAGGCTCTTGTCCAGCTTCATGTTCGGTATTCCGTAACGGAGGAGTCCTCCGACCCGGTCTCTGCGCTCAAACACAGTGACCTCGTGTCCTCTGCGGTTTAACAGCTGCGCGCAGGCCAGGCCTGACGGTCCGCTGCCGACCACTGCAACCTTCTTACCCGTTCTTACAGGCGGCAGCGGCTCCTCAACCAGTCCGCTCTCGTACGCGTATTCGATCACAGCCTTCTCATTTTCCTTTGTCGCTACAGGCGCGTCATGCACGCCGCAGGTGCAGGCAGCTTCGCACAGGGCCGGGCACACACGGCTCGTAAACTCAGGGAAGCTGTGCGTCACAGAGAGCCTGCGGTAGGCCTCTGCCATCCTCCCCCGGTACACCAGGTCATTGATCTCCGGTACCAGGTTGTGAAGCGGACAGCCGGACGCCATTCCCGCGATCATCGTTCCGCTCTGGCAGAAGGGAATGCCGCAGTCCATGCATCTGGCCGCCTGCTCGCGCTGCTTTGCCGGGGAAAGCCTGCCGTGAAACTCGTAAAAGTCCCTTACCCGCTCCTGCTCGCTCCTCACCGGGCCGTCAGAGCGTCCGTATTCCAGAAATCCCGCTGTTTTTCCCATCACACACCTCCTGTAAACGCTCTGAATGCCTCGATCCTGGCGGTCTCCGGATCGGTTCCGTTCTCCTCGCTCCTTGCGATGAGCTTCAGCAGCTCCTTGTAATCCGAAGGAATGATCTTCTTAAACCGCGGCGCATACTCATCGAAATGCTCCAGGACATCGCGGCCTTTCTTTGATCCGGTATGCTTCACATGCCTTTCTATGATCCGCCTCAGTTCCTCCCGGTCTGTCTTTGTTTCCAGGTTTTCCATACGGACGAGCTGCCTGTTGAGGTTTCTGTACAGCGTATTGTCTTCGTCCAGAACATAGGCTGTGCCTCCGCTCATGCCTGCGGCAAAGTTCTTTCCCACAGAGCCGAGGATCACAACGCAGCCGCCTGTCATGTATTCACACCCGTGCTCGCCGACTCCCTCCGCAACGCAGACGGCGCCGGAATTGCGGATGCAGAACCGCTCGCCGGCCATGCCGGCAATATATGCTTCACCGGAGGTTGCCCCGTAGAGTGCCACATTTCCGATGATCATGTTCTTCTGCGGGTCATAGGCCGCCTCCGCAGGCGCCTTGATCACAAGCTTTCCGCCGGAAAGGCCCTTGCCGAAATAATCATTGCTGTCGCCGGTCATATCCAGCGTCAGGCCGGCAGGGATGAATGCTCCGAAGCTCTGTCCTCCCGACCCGCTGCAGCGGACCGTGATCGTATCCTCCGGCAGACCCTGCGGGTGCTTTCTTGTGATCTGAGCCCCGAGCAGCGTGCCGAATGTCCTGTCTGTATTGTCCAGCCGCACGGAGATCTCCGACTTTTCCATCCTGCTGACCGACCGCTGGACCGCCCGGGATGAGAGAAGAAGCTTTTCATCCTTTGTGTTCTGAAGTCCGAAATCAAACAGGGATTCAGGCCGGAAGGTCGAGCAGTTCCTGTCTGTCCCCGACATGTCCAGAAGGATCCGGGAGAGGTCGATCCGCTGTTCTCTCCTGGTAAGGTCATCTCTGACCTTCAGAAGATCCGTTCTTCCCACGAGCTCTTCCACCGTCCGCACGCCCAGCGAAGCCATGATCTCCCTCAGCTGTCGGGCGATAAAGATCATGAAATTCTCAACGTGCTCCGGTTTTCCGGCAAACCGTTCCCGGAGCAGCGGATTCTGCGTGGCAACGCCCATCGGGCAGGTGTCTGACTGGCACTCGCGCATCATAACGCAGCCCATACTGATCAGCGGAGCCGTGGCGAAGCCGAATTCTTCAGCCCCGAGGATCGCCGCGATGGCTACATCCCTCCCGCTCATCAGCTTTCCGTCTGTCTCAATGACGACCCGGCTGCGCAGTCCGTTCGCGACCAGCGTCTGGTGCGTTTCCGCAAGGCCGAGCTCCCACGGGAGGCCTGCGTTATGAATGGATGAGAGCGGGGCTGCCCCCGTTCCTCCGTCATAGCCTGATATCAGGACCACGCCCGCGCCTGCCTTGGCAACGCCTGCCGCCACGGTCCCGACACCGGCTTCTGATACGAGTTTTACAGAAATACGGGCATCCCTGTTTGCGTTCTTCAGGTCGTAGATCAGCTGCGCCAGATCCTCGATCGAATAAATATCATGATGCGGCGGGGGCGAGATCAGGCTGACGCCGGGTGTCGAATGCCTTGTCTTCGCGATCCACGGATACACCTTTCGTCCCGGGAGGTGTCCTCCCTCTCCGGGCTTTGCGCCCTGTGCCATCTTGATCTGGATCTCCTTCGCACTGACCAGGTACCGGCTGGTCACTCCGAACCTGCCGCTGGCCACCTGCTTGATAGCTGAGCTCCGGTCATCCGCCGTGCCTGCCGAAAGGATCCTCTCCTCGCTCTCTCCGCCCTCACCGCTGTTTGACTTTCCGTGCAGGCGGTTCATTGCGATCGCCAGCGTCTGATGCGCTTCCTCTGAGATGGATCCGTAGGACATGGCACCTGTCTTGAACCGCCGTACGATGGATGCCTCGCTCTCGACCTCATCCAGAGGGACGCCCTCTGCCGGAAGCCGGAACTCCATAAGGCTCCGGAGGAAGCCTGTCCGCTCATCGTCCACCATGTCCGTGTACTTTCTGAACTTCTCATAGCTGCCCTCACGCACAGCGCTTTGCAGCATGTGGATCGTCTGCGGATTGTACCTGTGATGTTCGCCCTGGCTTCGCTGTTTATGCCTTCCGGCAGATGTCAGTTCCAGATCTGCAGGCAGCCCAAGCGGATCAAAGGCCCGGCTGTGCTGCTCATCGCAGGTTCTGCCGATATCCTCCAGCGTGATCCCTCCGACCCGGCTGAGAGTCCCGGTAAAGTATGCTTCTGTTACCTTTTCCGAAATGCCGATTGCTTCAAATATCTTGCTTCCCTGATAGGACTGTATGGTCGAAATGCCCATCTTTGAGGCGATCTTCACGATCCCGAACATAACCGCCCTGTCATAGTCATCCACGGCAGCGTAGTAATCCTTATCGAGCAGCTCTTCTTCCACCAGTTCCGCGATCGTGGCATGTGCCAGATAAGGATTCACCGCAGAAGCGCCGTACCCGAGAAGCGTCGCGAAATGGTGCACCTCCCTGGGTTCCCCGGATTCCAGGATCAGGGACATGGCCGTACATTTTCTCGTATCGACCAGATGCTTGTGCACGGCCGCAACCGCAAGAAGCGATGGCATGGCGACATGGTTTTCATCCATCCCGCGGTCCGAAAGGATCAGGATATTCGCCCCCTGCCTGTAAGCCTTGTCGACTTCAACAAACAGGTGGCTGATCACGCGCTCCATCGGTGTTCCCTTATAGAACAGCGTGGAGACCTTCGCCGCTTTGAACCCGTCCTTCTTCAGGCTTTCGATCTTCAGCAGATCCAGATCGCTCAGGATCGGATTCTCAATCTTCAGAACATGACAGTTCTCCGGCTTTTCCTCCAGGAGATTTCCGTTCTTCCCTATATAGACGGTCCTCGATGTGACGATCTCTTCTCTCTGGGCGTCGATGGGCGGGTTCGTGACCTGCGCGAACAGCTGCTTGAAATAATAAAACAGCGGCTGATACTCTCCTGAGAGAGCCGCGATTGGCGTATCCACACCCATGGATCCGATCTGCTCGTTCCCTGTCAGAGCCATGGAGAGAATCCCGTCATGATAGTTTTCCCATGTATATCCGAAAGCCTTCTGCAGTTTTTTCCTCTCCATGCCGGACAGGCG
>CADCOP010000234.1 GCA_902803065.1 uncultured Lachnospiraceae bacterium
GAATGATCAAACGGCTTCAGATCAGCCGTCGGCATCGTCGGGATCATCTCATGGCTCAGTTCAATAACTTTGCTGAAATCAACTTTCATGTCAGGTCCTCCTTATCGCTAGTCTTTTATCTTTATATCTTATTTTATCTTTTATCCATTAATCATTAGCAAGTAATCAAACAACGTTTTTCAATTTTTTCTATACACAGCCCTCCGGGTCCTCACGTTTCACAAGCAAACAATTCCGACAGGAACGAAGACAAGATCCACGGTTTACGCAGACTTGGGGTCCGGGGTAAGAGCGTGGCGCATATGCGCGAATGCCCCGGACCCCTAGTCGCAGTTAACCGTTAGCTTGGCGGAGTGGGTCGGGTTTGCGCTGAAACGTGAGGACCCGGAGGGCGTACGGGTATAGTGCATAGTGCCTATTACGACGTCGCGATCCTCTTTGACTTGATGCAGTCAATAGCAATGGCGATCAGGATGATGGCGCCGGTGATGACCTGCTCCCAGTAAGCTGAGATGGCAAGGATCGTGATGGCATTCTGCACGACTCCCATGAAGCATCCGCCGATCAGGGCGCCGATGATGGTTCCGCGTCCGCCTGCCAGTGATGTTCCGCCGATGGCAGCTGCCGTTACGGAAGGCATGACCCAGGTAGCTCCGACGGTCGGCTGGGCGGTGCCCAGACGGCAGGTGATGAGGATACCTGCGATGGACGCCATGACTGCGGAAATACCGTAAACGTAGATCGTGGTGTTGTCCGCCTTGATACCGGCAATGCGGGCTGCTTCCTTATTTCCGCCGACCGCGTATACATAGCGGCCGAAGGGGGTGTACTTCATGACATACGCAAGAACGATGCACAGAACGATCATTGCGATGGTCGGATAAGGGATCCTTCCGAAGAGCATGCCCTGGCCGAGCATGACAGCTCCTTCCGGAATGCCGAGGATCGGATGACCCTGTGTGATAACATAGATGATACCTGTGAAGATCTGGCCTGTAGCCAGGGTTACGATGAACGGGATCATGCCGACCTTTGTGATCAGCAGGCCGTTCACGCATCCGCACACGAACGCGAGGATGATAACGCACGGGATCACGATGACCGGTGAGATGCCGGCATTGACCATGAACCATGCGGAAAGGATACCTGACATACCGGCCATACCGGCAACAGACAGGTCAATACCGCCGGTCAGCAGGACCAGCGTCTGGCCGAAGGCAACGATGGTGGTCCAGGAGATCGTACGGATCAGTGTAGATACGTTAAATGCCGAGTAGAATGCCGGCTTAAGCAGGCTGAGGATGATGCACAGTACGACCAGTACGATGAGCATCATGTACTCCGTCGGCAGATTCAGAAGCTGAAATTTCTTTTTGTTATCCATATTCCCTCCACTATGCCAGAGCGATCTCCAGGATGTCCTGGGATGTCTTGATGTCCGCTGCGTCAACGATTGCCTTCTGATGTCCCTCGTGCATGATCATGATTCTGTCGCACAGAAGCATGAGCTCTTCATGCTCGGAGGAGACAACGATTACTGTAATTCCGCTTGCCGTCATCTGCCTGATCAGGTCGTAGATCTCCGCCTTGGCGTTTACGTCGATACCTCTGGTCGGCTCGTCCATGAACACGATCTTCGCGCCTTCCGCGAGCCATCTGGCAAGAATGACTTTCTGCTGATTACCGCCGCTGAGGGATTTGATCGGTGTTTCCACGGAGGGCGTTTTTATCTGAATGCGGCTGACATATGTATCCGCTGTCTTTTTTGCTTCTCCATAACTGATCTTTCCCGCCTTGAACAACTTTTTGTACATGGGAATGATCATGTTTTCCTGTACCGAAAGGACAGGGAAAATGCCGTGGGCTCGCCTCTCCTCGGGCAGGAATCCCATGCCCAGTTTTACGGCCGCTGCCGGCGATTTGATCTCAGTCTCTTTTCCGTCAATGTAGAGCTTGCCCTGCTGCTTGCGGGTGCGTCCGAAGATCGCGCTGATCAGCTCCGTTCTTCCGGCGCCCACGAGGCCTCCGATTCCGAAGATCTCGCCGCGGTTGACAGAAAAGTTGATGTCATAGAATTCACGTTCTCTTGTAAAATGCTCGACGCGCAGTACCTCGTCCGGTTTGATCTCACGGTCGATTCGTTTCTGCGCCGCCATCTTTTTACCCGCCATTTTCTCGATCAGGTCCATCTCGCTGATGTCCGCGGTCTCATCCACAGTAACGACTTTGCCGTCACGCATGACTGTGATGCGGTCCGTCGTAGAGAGGAGCTCATCCAGGTGATGGGTAATGAAAATGATCGTTTTGCCCCTCTGTTTCAGCTCTTTCATAAGAGCAAGGAGCGTTTTGACCTCCACTGAAGTCAGGGAAGCCGTGGGCTCGTCGAATACCAGGATCTGCGCGCCTGTCGCAAGGACACGGGAGAGCTGGACGAGCTGCTGCTGGGCAGAGCTGAGCTGGTCGACGATCTGGGCCGGATTAATGTCCAGTCCTACGGAAGCCATGACCTTCCTGGCCTCTTCATTGGTCTTCTTCCAGTCGATCCTGCCGCCTGTTTTGATCTCGTTTCCAAGGAAAATGTTTTCGGCTGCGCTGACGAAGGGGTTCAGGTTCAGCTCCTGCGGCACCATACCGATTCCAAGCGCGATCGCCTCTGTGGGGCTACCGATCTTAACACTTTTTCCATTGATCCGGATGTCTCCCGCATCGGCTTTGTAAATGCCCATCAGGACCTTCATCAGAGTGCTTTTACCGGCACCGTTCTCACCGATCAGACCGTGTATCTCAGCCGGCTTCACTTCGATGGTCACATCGTCCAGAGCTTTGACGCCCGGAAATGATTTGGTGATTCCTTTCATCTGTAAAGCGTAATTATCCATCTGTAATTCCCCATATGTTTCAAGAGAGTCAGGGTGCCTTTCGGCACCCGGACCCTGTTTACCTGATCAGATCGATCTTACAGCTTTCCGCATGTGATCAATCCCATGTGTAGTTGTCAACTGTCTCCTGAGTGATGAAATCAGCCGGGATGTCATCGTTTACAGTGTAAGGCTCGTTGCCATCTGCCAGCATGATCATGTTGTAAACGCTGTTGTAACCATAGGACGGAACATTCTGCTTCAGTGTGCAGAACATTGTGCCATCGCGAAGGTAACCAGCTGCTTCCTGATCCTCAGCCATACCAACAACAAGGATCTCACCAGCTTTGCCAGCGTCCTTGATAGCACGGCAAGCGCCGTTCGGAGCTGCGCCGTTGCAGCCGAATACTGCGCTCAGGTTCGGATATGTGGAGATGTAACCTTCTGTGATCGCAAGAGCATCTTCAACAGAGTCGTTATCCGGCTGCTCATCAACGATCGTGATGTTTGTGTTCTCTGTGATGTAATCCTTGAAGCCAAGGACACGGTCGATGTGGTTCTGAGCGCTCAGAGAACCGGAAAGGATAGCGACTTCGCCTTCGTTTCCAAGCTCGTCTGCCAGCATCTTAGCCATATCATAGCCATCCTGGTAGTTTGTGGAATGTCCGCAGTAATACTCTCTGTTGGAGTCCGGAGCGTCAACATCGAATGTTGAGAAGTGGATGCCAGCTGCGACGATCTCGTTGATAACTGCTGTCTCAGCAGACGGATCGATGATAGCTACGGAAATGCCATCCGGCTGTGTAGCTGCGTTAGCTTCCATCTTTGCTGTCTGGTCTGTTACGACTGCATCTGCCGGAGCATCCCATACATAGTTAACGGTAACGCCCTGCTCTGCCAGCTCTTCAACTGCCATGTCGATACCGGACTTAACGCCCTCGTACCATGTGTGTACAAGCTTCGGGATGAAAACAAAGTTATACTCTGTCTTTGCCGGTGTGTAATCGCTGTAGTCATGCAGTGCGGAGTACTCCTCTTCAACTGCTGCATCAGCTTCTGTTGTAGCCTCAGCGAAAGCAAATCCAGCCATCATTGTGGCAGCCATTGCGGATGCAAGTGCCAGTGCAACGATCTGTTTCTTCATTGTGTTTCTCCTCCTTTTAATATATGTGTGTGTTCTTATACTAACCCCCGGAGGGGATCGGTACCCTGAATGATTTATGTACTGACCCCCGGGGGGATCGGTACCTTGAATGATTATGTACTGACCCCCGGGGGGATCGGTACCTTGAATGATTATGTACTGACCCCCGGGGGGATCGGTACCCTGAATGATTATGTACTGACCCCCGGGGGATCGGTACCCTGAATGGTTCAGGTCTCCCTGAGGATCCGGCTGCGGCGCTCCATAAGCTCCTTCAGCTGCGGATACAGGTCCTTGTACAGTTCATAATATCTGTCATACTGCGCGTGCTTTTCCATATCCGGAAGGACCGGCTCATTGAACTCGATCCAGCCGCGGATCTCTTCGAAGCTCGTTGCCGTTCCGTCCGCGTAAGCTGCCATGAATGCGTCTCCCAGCGGCGCTTCCACCGGATTGACCGGCGTCAGGACCGGAAGTCCGGTCACATCCGCGAATATCTGCTTCCAGATCATGGAGCGGGAACCTCCGCCCACCAGCACGATCCTGTCGATGGACACATCTCCTATGTCCATGGACTCCATGATGTGCCGCAGCGAGTAGGCGACTGCTTCAAGCAGCGCGTGGTACATGTGGGACCTTCTGTGCGCAAGCGTCAGTCCGAAGAAAACACCTGTCGCGTTCTGGTCCCAGATCGGCGTTCTCTCGCCCATGAAATAGGGCAGGGCGACCAGGCCGCCGCTTCCCGGACCGATCTTCTCTTCCAGGATCTCCGTCTCGATCTGCCTGTACTCTTCCCCGGAGTCGTTTCCGAGGAACGAGCTCACGAACCAGCGGGGCAGCGCGCCCGCCGTGGAGGAACCGCCGTAGGTATAGCTGATCCTCTTCGCATCGATGGCATAAGGCATGGAGATGATCTTCGAATCTCCGGACAGGCCTTCATGGATGATGCCGAAATTGAGCGATGTTCCAAGGACCGCAGCGTTATCGCCTGGCCTGAGAGCATAGGCGCTCAGCATGGACGATATGCAGTCGATCGTGCCCGCCAGGAGCGGAACATCCTTTCCGATTCCCAGAAGATCGCTGTACTCTTCGCTGATGGTTCCCGCGACCTCGTACGGGTCGCAGAAGCGCTCCGGCATCATGGACGCCGGGATCCCCAGCAGGCGGCACATCTCATCCGACCAGC
>CADCOP010000235.1 GCA_902803065.1 uncultured Lachnospiraceae bacterium
ATGTATCTGGGACATGTGGTAGAGATGGCTGACAAAAATGAGCTCTACGAAAATCCGGCCCATCCCTATACCCAGGCCCTGCTCTCCGCGATCCCGATCCCGGAGCGCCATATCAAGCGGGATAAGATCATTCTGGAGGGAGATCTGCCAAGCCCGGCAGATCCGCCGTCAGGCTGCATCTTCCACACCCGCTGCCCCATGGCGACAAAGCAGTGCAGTATGGAAAGACCTCCTGTCAGGGAGATCCGTCCGGGGCACATATGCGCCTGCCATTTAAAATAAAACTGAAAAAGCGCTGATCCATTCAGTGCTTTCTTAAAGAGAATGCCAAATAAATTTGACGTTCCCTGATGACACACCAGACCTCTGGCAAATGCAACTATATTAATTTACGAATGGAGGAACACTTTCCCATGAAGATCACGGATGTTAAGGTACACGCTCTGCAGGTACCCCTTGCAAAACCGCTCTATATTTCCCTTGGCGCGATTACTGACGCCATCAGCGCTCTCGTTGTTATTGAAACAGATGAAGGCATCACAGGCTACGGCGAGGGTTCTCCGGGCGTTCTGATCACCGGTGAGAATCTTCCGGGCACCATTGCGAGTATCCGCATGTTCCGCGATAAGCTGATCGGCATGGATCCTCTGGACCTGGAGTCGATCAGCATCATGATGAACCGCGAGACCGCCCTGGCCGGCGCCGCGAAATGCGCCATCGACACGGCCTGCCATGACATCCTCGGCAAAAAGTGCGGCCTGCCCCTGTATAAGCTGCTGGGCGGTCATTCCAACAAAATCGTCACGGATATGACCGTGGGAATTGAAGACCCGCAGATCACAGCCGAGAAAGCGCGCAAGTATGTCGAGCAGGGCTTTACAACGATCAAGACCAAAGTCGGTGCAGATGCAGCTATGGATCTTGCCCGCGTACGCGCGATCCGTGAAGCGGTCGGCGACAGCGTAAAGATCCGCCTGGACGCGAATCAGGGCTGGCATGCCAGGGAAGCCATTGAGCTCATCCGCAGGCTGAACGAGTATGACATCGAACTGGTCGAACAGCCCGTGCGCCGCTATGACTTCGAGGGTCTGTGCTATGTCACTGCCAATTCACCGGTTCCGATCATGGCTGATGAGAGCTGCTGGGATTCCAAAGACGCGCTCCGTCTGATCTCCAGCCGCGCTGTTGATTTCATCAACATCAAACTGATGAAATGCGGCGGCATCCGTGAGGCTCAGAAGATCTGCGCCATCGCAGAATCAGCCGGCGTAGAAGTCATGCTCGGATGCATGGCTGAGGAATGTGGTATCGGCATCACTGCTGCCGCGTCTCTCGGAGCCGCACTCTCCGTCATTACCCGCGCTGACCTGGACAATACCTGGTCGCTGAAGGAGCTTCCTTACGAAGGCGGTTTCCATATTGAAACCACCAATACCCTGGTCCTCTCCGACAATCCCGGCCTGGGCATCGTCAGCCTGAAGGAGGAGATGTTCAATTGAAGACCCTGGCACAAAAACAGCTTCACGAATTTGAAGACTTCACCCGGGATCTGATGGAAGGCGCTCACGCGCGCGGTCTCGCGGTATCCGTTTTTCACAGGGACGGGCACGTCCTCTATGAAAACTTCTTTGGCTGCCGCGATGAGGCATCCGGAGCCCCCGTTAATGAAGATACCTTCTTTGGCATCGCTTCGGTCTCCAAATCCTTTACCGCCCTGGCCATTCTGCAGCTGGCGCAGCAGGGGATCATCTCCCTCGATGATCCTATCTCCATGCATGTGCCGGAGTTCACGAACAAAAATCAGTCAGAGCCTGTCCGGATCCGGCATCTTCTCTGTCACAGCGGCGGCTATTTCCCGCTGCCCCGCATTCTTCTCAGCGATGTTGCTGAAAAAATGGGCATCACGGACACACCTGACAATGAGTTCGCCGTGCGGGAAGACCTGGCTGAGGAAGGCATCCGCCTCGTTGCCGAGAGGCTGGACGAACAGACCCGGCACCTCTGCCTGCCCGGAGAACTGATGAGCTACTGCAATGACGGATTTGCCGTCCTGTGCGACATCGTCCGCCGCAAAGGCGGCTGCCGCTCCTTCGCGGAATATCTGGAAGAGCATATCCTGAAGCCTCTGGGCATGTCCCGCACAACGGTCAGCTTCCTGCGCCCTGCCCAGGATCCCAATACTGCAACGCTCTATACGCTTGAAAACGACAGGTGGACCGCAGATCACAACTACCAGAATGACGCGTTCGTCCTGCATGGCGGCGGCGGTATCAAATCCACTCTCGCTGACCTGCGGAAGTATGTCACCATGTACTTAAACGACGGCCGGACACCGGAAGGCGGACGCCTTCTCTCCACCCATCTTCTGCGCGAGATGCGAAAGCCCCGCCAGTACGTCAAACCCGGCGAATACTACGCATGGGGCCTTGAGACCTCATGGCTCGGAGATATGCAGTGCGTATACCACGGCGGCAGTCTTCCCGGCGTATCCTCCAACATCGCCTTTTCTCCCGAGGGCGAGATCGGCGTCGTTGTCCTCTGCAACACAATGGATGTTCCCGTGTATGCCGTATCCGACGCCATCATGCGCCTTTTCCTCGGCTTTCCCATGCTTCCGGAGCGTCCGCAGCACGAAACCTATAACTGGCCGGCTGAATTCCGGGCGGATATTGCCGGCGATTATATCTCAGGCGAAGGCGACAGCTTCCGGCTGGAGGACGACGGCCATGACGGGATCCGCATGCTCCTGAACGGGAAGGAGATCGACATGAAACCGGTCTTCCGGGATCAGGGACTGGTCCGCAAAAAATACGCGGATGTCTACCTGCAGTTTATAAAGGATGAAGACGGGCATGTATATGCCGCAAGATACGGAAGCCGGGTATTTCCGAAAAGCTGACCGGCTCTTTCACTGCACCGCAGCCACAACAACCTTATGTCTTCGAAAGGAGAAATACCATGAAAAAGATGCTCCCTGTAAGCCTTGCAGTGCTTTCTCTTAGCATGCTTCCGGCGCCGATGATTCTTGCCGAAGCCCCCTCACCGAACCAGTTCTATTTCCTTCCCGAAATGGATGGAATCGCCCAGGGCTATGTGGGCGACTGCATGCCCTACTATGAGGATGGCGTGTATTACATATACTATCTGAAAGAAGGCGGCGACTCCTATCATCACTCCATCTACCTGGCAACAACCACCGACTTCCTGACCTACACCGACTATGAAGATCCCATTCTGGAAGCGGCCGATCCGCCTGCCCAGGATGACTGGGTCGGCACCGGTTCCGTTGTCAAGGTGGATGACACGTATTACCTGTTCTATACAGGCCATACGGAAACGGATTCCTTCGAATACGCAGAGACGGTCATGCTCGCCACCGGTAGTGATCCCACCTCTTTTGAAAAAACAGCAGAATGGGAAATGACGCCGGATGATTCCCTGAACCAGAAGCGGGATTTCCGGGATCCCCAGGGCTACTACGACGAAGAGACCGGACAGATCACCTTTACTGTAACCGCTTCCGTCGACGGCGTTGCAAGAATACTGAAATATACCGTCAGCAAGGACCTGAGCGAGATCACCTATGACGGCATTATTTTCACGGATCCCATCGGCAAGGTCTATAATCTTGAATGCAGCGATACATTTAAGATCGGCGACACCTGGTATCTCACCTATTCTGCCCAGGATGATGTGCTCTGGTACGCGTCCTCCGAAGACCGTTACGGCCCCTATTCCGATCCGAAGCCCCTGGACGGACCGCTCTTCTATGCCGCAAAGCATGTTGAAAACGGCGAACAGGCCTACATGGCAGGCTGGGCCAGACGCTCCGGTTCCGAGCGTGACACCCGGAAGGTCAGTGAATGGGCCGGAAACCTTGTCGTCCAGCAGATCAAGCAGCTCCCGGACGGCAGTCTGGTCCTGGAACCGGTAGATGCAATCGCTGAGCAGTTCCAGAACGGAGAAGCTCTGGAGCTGGAAGCCGATTCCACAACGATTACTGCACAGGACAGGGAGTACTTCACTCTCTGCAACGCTGCAGACAGCTACATGCTGACCGGCAATTTCAAATACGAGGGAGAAGGCTCCTTCGGCCTGGGATTTGATTTCAAAGACGGCGAAGAAGATTACAAACTCATCACCTACAGTCCGCAGGATCAGAAGCTCTGTCTGCAATTCCGCGGCGGAGATGTGACTCCCGCCGAAGAAACCGTAGCTCTGGAAGCAGGTGAAACCTACCCGTTCACCTATATCCAGGAGGATTCCGTCGGCGTCTTCTATATCGAGGATACGACAGCCTTTACCGTAAGACTGTACGGCGTAAGCGATAAGCCGCTGATGCTGTTCGCGGAAAATAATCAGGTAGAGTTCACGGATCTGAATGTAGCTGTCTGCGAATGAAACCGAAGCCGCCTGTTCCGGATCCTCCCGGAGCAGGCTTTTTTGCTGCCGCAAAAAATTTTTTTAAAAAAGATGTTGACACCGCGGAGAAGCGGTGGTACTATACGTTCAAAGGGAGTGCCTGTCCCTCTGTTTGTTATGCAATAAAGCAGAGAGTTAGGCTCCCTTTTTTATATATTACCGAAATAACCCGTCAGCCGGGAGGAAGGAGAATTCTATCAATGCTGCTGTATCTTATATCCGGAATCAGCAATATTTTCTCTGTGAAGAAAATTGGCATGCTGTCAATGTCTATTAGTGTTGCGGATAACTATGCCCTGCCGAAGGCAGAAGCACACTATGATACCAACGCATGGAATCCGTCTTCCAGGCAGTCTTTGCATATTCCTATTCGATCTTAGCCAGGAAACAGGCACTCTCAGGCTCAGAGCAAAGGATGATCAGGACCGTCTGGAAGGGGATATCCCTACAGACGGTTTTTTGATTCTTTATCGCATAATAAGGTACCGCGATATGATTTCTGAGCGGCCGCTCATCGGTGAGAGTGCCGGCTTTACCAAACAATATCAAACACTATTGTTTTATTATAACGAATCCTGCTGCAACATCTGCATTTAAAGAAAACAGGCACTCTTCGCGGGTGAGCAGCAAGAAGGCACCAGGAACAAAATCTTCCCGTGGTGGTGCTGATCTCGACAAATTTGTTCAACTCCGTCGGGAAGTTTCCCGACACTTCAGGAGCGCCGGAGGCGTTTCTGAAAAGGG
>CADCOP010000236.1 GCA_902803065.1 uncultured Lachnospiraceae bacterium
TCATCCGGATCCCCCTGCCTGCGGCAGTTCCTGTCGACCAGGCGATCTGAAGATTAAAGCCGCCGGTTACCGCATCAACATCCAGCACCTCCCCGGCAAAATGAAGTCCCCGGATCAGCTTTGATTCCATCGTACGGGGATCAATATCCCTGACATTCACTCCGCCTCTTGTAATGACAGCCTCCGCAAATCCCCGAAGAGAAGTCAGCGTAAAGGTAAGGCATTTCGTGACTTCAAGAAGCCTTCTGCGCTCCTCACGCGTAACATCATGCGCCGCTTTGTCGCCCGGCAGGCCAGCCCGCTTCAGAATGACAGGGATCATCCTGGCAGGATAGATCTTTCCGAAGATGTTTTTAAGCGCCTTGTTCGGAGCCGCCTCAAATTCCCTGATAAAGCGCGCGTCAAGAGCCGCATCATCAAGTGCCGGCTTCAGATCGATGTCCAGCTGCAGCGGATGATCTGAAAGCTGTTTCTGGACCTTTGTACTCGCTGTCAGGATCAGAGGACCGGTAACTCCGAAATGTGTAAACATCAGTTCCCCGAAATCCTGGTACAGGATCTTTTTCCCATCGCAGATACGGACACTGACATTTTTCAGCGACAGCCCCTGCATCAATGGCGCGTCATCTTCTGCCGTATTCATCGGGACAAGTGACGGAGAAAGATCCGTAACTCTGTGCCCGGTTTCTTTCGCAAACCTGTATCCGTCACCGGTTGAACCGGTCGAGGGATAAGACAGTCCGCCTGTAGCAATGATTACGGAATCCGCCGTAATGATTTCTTTTTCTCCGTCCGCGCGGATTCCCCGCACCCTGGTTTCCCCATTCTCCTCACAGGTACATATCTCCCGGACTTCCTCTCTCAGATGGATCCGGACGCCCCGGCGCCGCATTTCATCCGACAGAGCCCGTATCACATCCGACGCGTGATCTGAGACAGGAAACACACGATTGCCCCGTTCGGTTTTCGTCTTCATCCCGTGTGTTTCAAAAAAACGGATCACATCCGCGTTCGTACATTCATAAAACGAGCTGTACATGAACTTCGGATTTGTGCAGATATGGCTGAAAAACTCTTCCGGATCACAGGCATTCGTCAGGTTGCACCTGCCCTTGCCGGTAATATAGATCTTCTTTCCGAGCTTTTCATTCTTTTCATACAGGTCCACCTGATGGCCCTGTTCAGACGCGGCAAGAGCGGCTGCCATACCGGCAGCCCCTCCGCCTATGATGATCACCTGACTCATGCTTCTCCCTGTGCCAGATCAAGTTCAAACCAGAACCTGACCCCATCCGGCGTATTCTCCACGCCGTATTTCTGCCGGTGCGATTCCATGATCGCCTTTACGATCGAGAGACCGACACCGCTTCCTCCGTATTCTCTTGTCCTTGCTTTATCTACCTTATAGAATTTGATCCATATCTTATCCAGCTCTTCAGGCGGGATCGGATCTCCGGTATTGATGACACTGATCCTGGCCTTGTCACCGTCTCTCTGGGCACGCACCGTGATCTTCATGGCACCCGCGACATGATTCAGCGCATTGCTGATATAATTAGTCAGCACTTCCTCGATCTTGAACTGGTCTCCCCATACATGAAGGCTCTTTTCTCCCTCATATTCAAGGGTGACTCCCTTCTGTTCTGCCAGTATCCTTACTGACTGAAGCTTTCCGCTGATCAGCTCCGCCATATCAAACCGTTCCATCTCCAGCCGGTCCTCGCCGAACTCAAGCTGGTTGAGCGTCAGGAGCTTTCTGACAAGATTGTTCATCTTTGCTGCTTCATCAATGATCACATCACAGTAAAAAGTCCTGCTTTCAGGATCGTCATCATTAATGCATTCCTTCAGTCCTTCCGCGTATCCCTGGATCAGCGCGATGGGTGTCTTAAGCTCATGGGAAACATTTGAGAGGAATTCCTTACGCATCTCATCGATCTGGATCTTCTGGTCAATGTCCTTCTGCAGGCGCGCATTCGCTGATTTCAGCTGGGAAATGGTCTTCTCAAGGGTCTGGGACATATGATTGAAATGCTCTCCCAGCTGGCCGATCTCATCCTCGCCGCCGCTGGTATACCTCGCGTCAAAATCAAGATTCGCCATACGCTTCGCCAGGTCTGTCAGCTCCCGGATCGGCCTGGCGATCGTCCCCGACAGCCATATGATCAGGATCGCGCAGATCAGGATCGCAACAAGATTGACATACAGTATAAACCGGTTCGAGATCTCCGCGCTCGCTGCGATCGATGAGAGCGGAATGCGGAACATGAACCTGTATCCTGAACTGAGGGTGCCCCACATTTCAAGAAAGCGCATGTTCATAGCAGAATCCAGCTTCTTCTGAATGATATAATGATCCTTTGTTACAAGGATCTCTGCATCATCATTATCACCTGCGACAATATATCCCCAGATTCTCGCCGCGATCAGCGGACTGTTTCCGATCACAGTGTTATAATTCTCATCTACAACGACCACATTCATATTGTTGGAATTACACATCTGTGTAAATGGGCCGGTGAAGAAATCCCTGTCAAATCCCTGTTCCGTGATATGCTCATCGATCTGCGTATAAGCCGATACGAGGGTATTCTGCAGTCTGTGCGTGTAGAACTGTTCAAAAAACAGCTTGTTTACAAGAATCGTGGCAGCCATGACAAGGACCATAAGACCTATGAACAGCACTGCCATCCTCTTTCGGATCGATTGTCTCATTTGACCTCACACACCTCAAATTTATACCCAAGGCCCCAGATCGTGTGTATATAGTCCCCGTACTTTCCCATCTTGCTGCGGAGTTTTTTCACGTGTGTATCGATGGTCCTTGCTTCTCCGTAATAATCAAAATTCCAGACTCCGTTCAGGATCTGTTCTCTCGAAAGAGCTCTTCCCTGATTTTCAACGAAGAATGTGAGCAGTTCAAATTCCTTAAAACTCAGTTCGATCTCCTCTCCGGCGATCTTGACCTGATGTGCCGCTTTGTTGATCTGCACCTCACCTGCCACAAGGATATCATCTGCTGAGATCGCGTTTGTTCTGCGAAGGATCGCTTCTACGCGGGCGACAAGGATCTTCGGGCTGAAGGGCTTGGATATGTACTCATCCACGCCCAGCTCAAATCCAAGAAGCTCATCCTGCTCCTCAACTCTGGCTGTAAGCATGATGATCGGCACCTTTGAATAGCTGCGGATCTCCTTGCACACTTCCCAGCCATTCATCTTAGGCATCATAACATCAAGAATCACCAGTGCAATGTCTTTTTCTTCAAAGAATATATCGATAGCCTCAGATCCGTCAGCAGCTTCAAGCACACGGAAATCCTTCTTTACAAGGAAATCCCTTACAAGCTTCCTCATACGGCTTTCATCGTCGACTACCAGTACTTTCAGTCCATCCATTACCAAATTTCCTCCCGGAAAACAATATAATGCCTTTGGTTTTCCCTTTTGATACGCACTACAGTATAACATATCCAGACAATAAAAACCACCGGCCGCATATAAATATGCCATGCCGATGGTCTGATTATACATAGATATATTGAAAACTCTGTGAATTCCGCAGTCACTTTTCTGGCGCCCAGGTCAGCCCGTACATAAGCTCCATCATTTTCCTGAGTTCGTTCTTCATTCCGGCGCAGGCGGAGCCTTCATCCTTAAAATGCATGACACCGATCCTGCGTTTCTTCTCGCTGAAGTAAAGATCCCACCCGTCTCCTGCTTTTTCGAGGCAGATACGCTTATTATGGTGTCCCCCGATCTTATACAGCTTAGACGGGACCAGATGCTCATTAAGAAATGTTCTGAGTTCTTTGACAGTCATTATGTTCACCTCTTTATCTCGTATCCGCAAATCTGTGATGTGGTTTTGAATACTACATATACTATAGCACCGCTCTGGGACCGTTGCAACCCCGTTTTCACGATTTCAAGATAAGGGATGGTTTTTCTTAAAGAAATAATTATAATCGCGTCATATTTTAGACACATTTAAGATTTATCATGTTTACAACCATCCAAAAATGCAATATTATTGTAACATCCTGACAACATTTGATGCTGCCGCGGCAGACGAGTGATCATCTGCCGGCAAATGAGCATCAGGAACAGTACTGAATCTCCTGCCTTCGGACCAGGAGATCATACCGGATCAGCGCTTTGGCAGCAAACATGCAAAAAGGAGGTTTAGATGCATGACACCATACTTTGGTAAACGATCCGCCATCTGTCTCGCGGCTCTTCTGGCTGTTGCGGAAAGCAGCTCTGCGTTCCTTGCAGATGAAGCGCCTGAGAGCAAAGCAGACCACTGGGGGTTCGCCCAGTGCAGCGAGTATCTGAACATTCGTTCAGAGGCTTCAAAGGATAGCGAGATCGTCGGAAAGCTTTACAATAACGGATCTGTATGGATCACAGAAGAAACGGATGACGGGTGGTACCACATCGAATCCGGAAATGTCGAAGGCTACGTTTCCGCGGAGTACATTGCAACAGGCGAGGAAGCTGACAGAATCGGCGCGAAAGTGGCATACACAACGGCTGAAGTCGGTGCAGAAACGCTGAATGTACGCGCGAATGCAGATAACGAAGCTGCAGTTGTCGGAACAATTTATGAATCTGAAAAAGTCGAAGTTGTTCAGGATGGCGGCGACTGGGTAAAGATAGTTCTGGATGATGGTGCTACCTACGGATACGTTTCTACGGACTATGTCTACGTTTCAACAGAATATCCTATGGCTTACACACTGGAAGAAGACGCGGCAATGCACGGAACCGTAAGCTCCGCCGCAGAGTCAAAGAGCAGCTCCTCTGCCGGAGATGCTTCTTCCTATGAAGATACTTCTTCCTATGAAGATACCTCATATTATGAAGATACCTCTTCCTATGAAGATACCTCTTCTTACGAGAATACTTCCTCTTACGAAGATACCTCTTCTTATGAAGATACCTCTTCCTATGAGAATACTTCGTATTACGAAGATACCTCCTCTTATGAAGATACTTCTTCTTATGAGGATACCTCTTCCTATGAAGACACCTCTTCTTATGAAGACA
>CADCOP010000237.1 GCA_902803065.1 uncultured Lachnospiraceae bacterium
CAGCAAAGTTTTACTGCACGGGACCCGCCACCTGATGTTACAGTACGCCGATCTTACGGAGCACTTCTTCAACTGTTTTTACAGGGCGGATCTCAAGGCCGTTCCTGACCTCCTCCGCAACCTTTTCCAGGTCATTTTCATTATCCTTCGGAATGAAGACCTTCTTAACTCCGGCTCTCTGCGCTGCCATGAGCTTTTCAGGCAGGCCGCCGATGGGCATCACCAGGCCGCGCAGCGACACTTCGCCGGTCATGGCGATCTGCGGCTGTACGACCTTCCCGGTCACGAGAGACGCGATAGCGCTCGTAAGTGTAATGCCGGCGGACGGCCCGTCCTTCGGGACTGCGCCTTCCGGAACATGTACATGCAGGTCATTTTCCGCAAACATCTGCGCGCTTTCCGGGAACATCATCTTCACGAGGCTGATGGCGATCTGCACCGATTCCTTCATCACATCGCCCAGCTGTCCTGTAATGATCGTTTTCCCGCTTCCCTTTGTAAATACGGCCTCTATGAACAGGATCTCACCGCCGGCCCTTGTCCAGGCCAGGCCCGTGACCACGCCGCTTCGTCCGCTTTCCTGGATCTTGTCATGGTGCATCGGCTTTGCGTCCAGGAACTCCTCCAGGCGTTTCGGAGAGACCGTGATCGACTTCTGGTCGCCGCGGACCAGCTTGACGGCAGCCACCCTGCAAAGCGTATCCAGCCGCTTTTTCAGGCCGCGCACGCCGGATTCCATCGTATAATCGGAGATGATCGCCTCAAGAGCTTCATCGCTGACTTTAAGGTTCCTGCTCTTAATGCCGGTGCTCTGCATGGCTCTCGGCAGCAGATGCCTGCGGGCGATCTGCAGCTTTTCAACGGCAGTATATCCCGGGAATTCGATCACTTCCATACGGTTGAGCAGCGGCTCAGGTATCGTATCGACCGAATTCGCCGTGCACAGAAACAGAACGCCTGACAGATCATAGGGCACGTTCATGTAGTGATCCGTAAATGTGCTGTTCTGCTCGGGATCAAGCACCTCCAGCAGAGCGCTCGCGGGATCGCCCGAAAAATCCCTGCTCAGCTTATCGACCTCATCGAGCACTACGACCGGGTTTGACACGCCGCTCTTGCGGATACCGTCCATGATTCTGCCCGGCATGGCGCCGATGTATGTTCTCCTGTGGCCGCGGATCTCCGCTTCGTCACGCACGCCGCCGAGGCTGACACGCACATACTTGCGGTGCAGAGCTTTGGCGATGCTCTGGCCTATGCTCGTTTTGCCGGTGCCGGGAGCTCCGACGAACAGAAGGATCGATCCGGCCTGCTTCCTGTTCAGGTTCATGACCGCGATCTGCTGAAGTATGCGGTCCTTGACCTTCTTCAGGCCGTAGTGATCCTCATCCAGGATCTTCTCAGCCTCCTTCAGGTCGATCTCCTTCATCTCCTCCGGCTTCCAGGAAAGCCCCGTGACAAAGTCGAGGTAATCGTACAGCAGTCCGTATTCGCTGCTGTTCTGTCCCTCGTGCTTCATTCTTCCGAGAACCTTAACGGCTTCTTTCTTCGCCGTCTCATTCATACCGGATTCTTCGATCAGGCGCTCGAAGCGGCGCACCTCCGAAACATTCTCGGGATGCATCTCATCCAGCTCTTTCTGCAGGTACTCCATCTGTTTTTTGATGGCATCCTCGCGGTAGAGCTTTTCATTCGAGCTGACCTGCGCGCTCTCAGCCTCATTGCTGACTTTTGCCAGTGCAAGGTACTGATACAGTGCCTGTTCCATGAGCGCATTTCTCTCTGAAATGCGGTCGGCTGCCATGATCGCGTACTTTTCCTCATTTGAGATGGGCAGCGAAGCTCCGACGATGGTGACGATCTCACCGATCGACTTCCACTGCATCACGTAGCCCCTCGCCATCATGCCCCACTGGTTGTCGGCAACGAAACGGATAAACGCTGCCTTCAGGTCATTTAAATGCTTTTCCGTTTCTTCATCACTCATGTCCAGGATATCGGGGCGGACCTCTGCGTCAAGCAGAAGGCTTCCGTCCTCTTCATGAAGATTTGAAAACGTGACGCGGTTGATGATGCTGACTTCCACATCTCCGTCTCCGCCGACCGATTCGACCACAGCGCTCACGCCGATCGGATAAATGTCATCAGCCTCAAGTTCTTCTCTTTCTTTCTCCTCTTTGATCATGAGAAAAATGAATTCATCATGTTCCCTGGCTTCGCCGCCGGTTATATTTTTAAAATATTCGCCTTTAAAATAAAGGGTCACACCCGGCACAAAAACCATGTTGTAAAAAGGTATCGCCCTCATTGTTATCCTCCTTGCAATACAAAACCACCCTGCGGGTTTGTTAGCACTCTCTTCTATTGAGTGCTAGTCACCGTCATTATATCACACATTTCCCATTCGTCAATAATGAGAATAGTCTTTCCGTTCTTTACAAGCATTTTGCGGATATGGTAAAGTATGGTATATTGACATATGTTGAAAGAGAGGAAATCGTATGAAAAAGATTACCGTTGAACTTGACGGAAAATGGGTCCTGAAAGTCCGCGAATCCGGGCTTCCGAACCAGATCATAGAACAGAGCCTCGGGTCTTTTGAGAAGGCTTCTGTCCAGTCCGCCACATTTACACAGGTCGTTGTCACGCTGCCTTCAGAGGAAGCCTCCAGCGCTGACAAAGTTGCCCAAGCCATCCGCAATGCTCTGGTGCAGCATTACTCACTGACCGGAGACCAGGCCGCTTCTGTCATTTCCATTGAGATAACCGACGCCGCGGACCCTGCTCCTTCCGAAAAGCAGGAAGAAAAAGGTGAAACAGCGCAGACACAGGCCAAAGCGGAGAAAAAGCCCTCTTCCGCCGCAGCCTTCGGAAAGAATCCCGGATCGGCAGAGCCGCCGGCAGCTCCAGAAGATATTCTGGCAGCCATCCGCAAGCTGAAAGGCGCGGATGAGTTCATTTCCCTCTGCGAGGAGATCACAGCTCTTGCGCCGCTTCTTCAGAAGCATCATGTAAGCCACGCGCTGACCAATTACAGCTATCTGTTCTCCATCAACCACGGGTTCGGATGCACCACAGCCCTGAAGCTTCTCGCGCAGCTCATGACCGCTCTCGACCTCATTACTGTTAAGGGAGATCCGACGGAGGTCTATCTTCCCGCCGATGACAGGGAGCTCGCTCAGCTGGCCAATGGCTACAGCGGGCTGAAAAACAGGATCATCTGTTTTGACATGAGCGAATGGATGGATAAAGCATCTTCTCCCGTTTTCCGTGAATTCATTCTCAAGATTCAGAAGATGCAGGCGGAAAACATTGTCGTATTCAGGATTCCTTATATTGAAATGTCTTCGATCAACCGGATCGTCGAGGCTCTCTCCGACGTCATGAGCATCCGCGCCCTCTGCTTCGTTCCCCTCAGCGCTAAGCAGCTGCAGGAGCATGCAGGAGAACTTCTGAACGGAATGGAGTTTACGGTTGAAGATGATGCGTGGAACATTTTCCGCAGGCGCATCAACGAAGAAAAATCGGACGGCCGTTTCTACGGTACAAAGACCGTCAGCAAGGTCATTGATGAAATGCTTCTTGCCAAGATGTATGCAGTCCTTGCCGGCTCTGAAGATGACAATATCATCCGCGCATCCGACATCCGCACGATCATCCGCGAGAATCCGGACGATGAGAACAACCCGCAGAAGCTCCTCGACGAAATGGTCGGTATCGAAAGCATCCGCGACCAGCTGAACGAGATCATTACCCAGATCGAGTACGCGAGGAAGACGTCCGGCGTCGGAGCGCCTTCCATGCACATGCGCTTCCTGGGAAGCCCCGGAACCGGCAAAACGACGGTGGCCCGTTATATCGGAGCGATCTTCGCAAAGCGCGGCCTTCTGAGCAACGGTATGTTCATTGAGCATCACGGTTCTGATTTCATAGCCAAATATGTCGGCCACACAGCTTCCCTGACGAATTCCATCTGCCGCGATGCCTACGGCAGCGTTCTGTTCATCGATGAAGCATACTCTCTGGCAAACGATGATTACGGCGAGGGCAAGGGCTTCTCGCACGACGCCATCGACGCGCTCATTGCGCAGATGGAAAACCACCGCGAAGATATGGTCGTCATCATGGCCGGCTATGAAAAAGACATGGAA
>CADCOP010000238.1 GCA_902803065.1 uncultured Lachnospiraceae bacterium
ATGAAGTACAATGCGTACGGTTGGGTAAATGCAGGATTCCTGAAGTAATCAGTTTATCTCCATAACGAGACCCGGAGCAGGCATTAAAATGCCTCGCTCCGGGTTTCGTTATGTTCCCGCTGTCTCTTTATCTGATCGTTCAGGCGTTTTGTGGACTGTTGTCACAACTGCAGAAGCGGCGAGTATTGAATTGACAAGGCACCCAATGAGTGCTTATATTATAGCAGGAGGTGCAGTGCATGACAGTAAAGGAAATGAGGGAATCGTTAGGCTTAACACAGGATATGTTCTCAAAAAGGTACAACATTCCCAAAAGAACGATTCAAAACTGGGAAAACGGAAAACGCAACCCGCCGCCATATGTCATAGAAATGTTAGAAAACGCGATCAGGCATTATATTCCTCGTACAAAAGAGGAAGTGATGAGCCTGCCCCTGACGGTAGTCGAACTAAAATCAATGTGTGAAGATCTGATACGGCAGGGCCACGGAGAAAGATCCGTTCTTCTGAGTAACGATACGGAAGAAACCGGATACCACGGGATGTACTACGGGCTAGTGCTGGATGAAGATTCTGACACATATGTGACACTTAATTAAGGGCAGATCAGGGACTTTCACCCTTTGATACATACGCCGCCGGACGTACCCCAAAAAGGAATCCGCAGACCCGATCTGTTATCAGGCTGCGGATTCCTTTTTACATTTCATATACTTCGTATGCCGGGCTGCGGCCCTGCATCTTCCGTCAATGATACAGAAGATTCGGCAGGAACAGTGCTTTCCCTGAGCCTTCAAGACGACTCGAAGATCTTCCCGAGTTCTTCATTTACCTTCCTGATCCGCTCCGCGTCCACCTTGACCTCCTCCCGGTCATAGGTCAGAAGCCCGTTCGTCTCATCCTCGATATCAGACACCTGGGTGTATACAGACGCGCTCAGGCCTCTGGGGATATTGCTGAAAAGATCCCGCCGCCAGAGTTTTTCGATCGCGCCGGTCAGCTCGTCCTTCGAGTGGTATTTCCCGTATCCGTACTCCTCCTCCGTAAAGCTCCTGCCCGGGATATGATAGGAATAGCCGCCGAATTCCGTCAGTGCGGCACACCTGGTCCTGCACGGAGAGATCCGCAGTTTCCGGAAATAATTATGAATGCTGTACAGATCGCCCCCGCCCTGATCGAACCATCCGCTTGCCTCGTCGATCAGTCTCGACGAATCCAGCCGGCGGATCAGCTTCGTCACTTTCCGGGCGTCAAACTGACCCCAGCCTTCGTTAAATGCTGTCCAGAGGACGATGGACGGATGATGATACAGCTGGCGGATCGTCTGCTTCACTTCCCGCAGAAACTCATTTCGCCCTTCTTCCTGTTTTCTGGAAAACAGCCGCCGGCTCCTGTCTCTGATTATCCTGCCGGTAAATGGGAACAGATTCGGCATATAGGTGACAAACCAGCTGTGATAAGGCTCCCCTCCGCATACCATATCCTGCCACACCAGCATGCCGAGACGGTCGCAGTGATAGTACCAGCGGGACGGCTCGATCTTTATGTGCTTGCGGAGCATGTTGAAGCCAAGGCGCTTCATCTGCAGGATATCATTTACCATAGCCTCATCGGAGGGCGCGGTATACAGCCCGTCCGGATAATAGCCCTGGTCGAGAACCCCGTTCTGATAATACGGCCTGCCGTTTAAGAACAGGCGGAGGATCCCGCGGGAGTCTTTCTCCATGCTGATCTTCCGCATGGCACAGTAGGAAGCGACTTTATCTTCTTCCGCCTGAATCACCAGATCATACAGATCCGGCGTCTCCGGCGTCCAGGGATGCATGGGGAGCGGTCCGATCCGAAGGGTCGTTCCGGTCATTCCCGGCTTCACCTGAAGCGTTTCTCCCCGGAACCTGACGACTGCGCGTGCCGGGATCTTCTCTCCCGTGTTGAGAATAATTCTCAACAAGACGCTGCTGCGGTCGTAGTCCGGCGTTACCTTCAGCTCCCGGATATGGCGGAATGGCACTTTTTCCATCCACACCGTCTGCCAGATCCCGCTCTGCGGCGTATACCACATCCCGCCCCGGTCAAGGGACTGCTTGCCCTTTGCATGGAACGAGGTATCCGACAGATCCCGGACTGTCACATGCAGACGGTTCCCGCCGTCCCTGAGCCAGGCTGTGATATCGATGGAAAATGCCAGATACCCGCCGGTGTGTTCCCCTGCCTTCTCACCGTTTACATATACTTCGCAGGTCTGATCCACCGCGCCGAAATGTAGCAGATAGCGGACCTGCTCTTCCTTCCGGACTGTGATCGTCCTTTCGTAGTGAAGATACTCATCCGGCTGAAGGATCCGGTTTACGCCGGACAGCGGCGCTTCCGG
>CADCOP010000239.1 GCA_902803065.1 uncultured Lachnospiraceae bacterium
CTATCAGTCCGGCGTTACGGTCACTGTTGCGCAGATCGCAGAACAGTATCAGGTTCCGCTGATCACGGCTAACGCAACATCCGACGCGCTGACAGCAAACGGTTATGAATATTTCTTCCGTCTTGCGCCGACAAACATGATGTTTGTCCGTGATATGGTACAGTATATTAAGGATGCGAACGCGAAGGACAGCAATGTGGCAGCTTCCAGCATCGCCTGCTTTACCGACAACTCAGAAGTAGGACAGCAGACCTGTGAATGGGCTGAGTACTGGGCAGGAGAGCAGGGAATCGAGTACCTGGGCGAAGTACTGTATACCTCTGGTGCAGCGGATCTTTCCTCTGAGGTACTTCAGCTTAAGCAGATCAATCCGGATGTCGTCGTAGCTGACTGCTATGTTTCCGATGCCATTCTGTTTACAAAAGCACTCAATGAGCAGGGATACAAACCGAATATGATCATCTGCAAGGCGAATGGATTTACAGAAGCAGCTTATATCCCCGGTGTAGGCGGACTTGGCAATGACATTGTTGTAGCTACCGAATTCGTAGTTGGCTCCAAGGGCGTGGAAGTAACAGATAAATTCTTTGAGAAATACGGTGAGCAGATGAACGGACATTCAGCAGAAGCATACTCTACTGCATGGGTGCTGATCGATGCTTTCAAGAATATTGCGGCAGCAGGAAACGAGATTTCTACCGAGACCATTCAGCAGGAGCTTGCCCAGATTGAGATCAAGGATGCTTTCTCCAATGGTCAGGAGATCATTCTTCCTTATGACAGGATCGCATTTGAAACCGATGAATTCAACGGCACGGAATACAAGCATCAGAATCTGGCAGCAACTCTTACTGTAACGCAGATCTCAGACGGAGAGTATGTACCTGTATGGCCGTATGATATCGCTGCAAAAGAACTGACCTATCCGGCTCAGTATGAATAATTCCGATCAGGATCTTAAGGCGTGAGAAGGCGCGTGCACTGAATGTTCAGGCGTGCAGCCTGGCCTTTTGATAAGCCGGCAGGTGTTTTCCTGCCGGCTTTATCATTAAGAATAAAAACTTTCGGGTTTGGGAATAAACACGGAAGCGCAAATATCCTTGCCAGATTGCGCAAACATATCTATAATATTTAAAAGATTTAAAAGCTGATCTTTGGAGGAACACATAAAATCATGCGGGACGGCATTTTTCTCCGGCTTGCTTTGATCAGCATTTCTCTGAAAAGGTAAGGAAATAACATGAAAGCATCTAAAAAATACAGTATCTCCGAAGTGGCAGATATGCTTGGCGTAGCTCCGTCAACGGTTTCAAGGGCTTTGAGCGGAAAGAAAGGCGTCAGTGAGGCCCAGCGCGAAAAGATCCTGAAACTGGCAGCAGAGATCGGATACCAGCCAAACGGCATGCGGTTGGAGAATGCTGCGAAAAATGAAAAAGTTATTGGCATGATTCTTGGAGATATCAGGAATCCTTTTTATTCGAAACTTGTATATCACATACAGGATTTTCTGAAGGAACAGGGGTACATGGTTGCTGTTTTCAACAGCGAGTATGATGTCCGGAAGGAGATCCAGAGTCTGGAAACGTGCGAACAGTTCAATGCGGCCGGAATGATTCTGGCGACGGCCCATTCGAAGGAGATGGAGGAAAAACTCTCTGAAGAACAGCTGCCCATGGTCCTGGTCAACCGGATCCTTCCCGGGTACAGCGGTGATTCGGTTATTGTTGATAACTTTCAGGCGGGTTACATGGCAGCCATGCATCTGATCGATTATAATCATACCAGGATCGGTTTTATCTGCGGTCCCGGCAGTTCGTCAGCTTCTTCCCAGCGATTTGAAGGGTTCAAACAGGCAATGAGGAATCTTAATCTGCCGCTTGATGAAGCTTTTATTTTTCACACTGACCTCAGACTGGAAAGCGGCAGGAGAGCTGCGGGAGAGTTTCTTGCCAAGCCGGGGCCCCGCCCGACAGCCATGATCGCAGGCAATGACATGACGGCGATCGGTTTTATGGACATATGCAGGAAGAGCGGCGTAAGGATTCCGGAAGACCTTTCCATTGTCAGTTTCGACAACATTGATTTTGCTTCTGTGGAAGGTATTCAGCTGTCCAGTATCGACCATCATGTGGAAGAGATGAGCAGGGAAGTCGTACGGCTTCTGCTTAAACAGATCGAAGGAGACAGGACTCATCCGGAAAGGATCATCATTGCGCCGGAACTGATCATTCGCGGTTCCAGCGGACGATATAATCCATGACTTTACGGATCGCGCGGAGTAATTCAATACAGAGTAATAAGAGGGGCTGCCTCACCGGGAATTCGTTTCCCGGCGGGGCAGCCCCTGCGATTCACATGTGTTTAAACGATCGGGACACGCGGCAGCGTCAGATCTGCGCTATGTCATCCTGTGTCATGATCTTCAGGCCCTTGCCTGCCAGGCGCATCTCGGCGTCCTTCGTGCTGGCAACGCGGAAGATCATGTAGGCGTGCTTGGCTTCCTCGCCGCCGATGAACGCGTACATGTACTCGATGTTGACAGAAGCCTCGTCAAAGATCGCCAGAAGCTTGTCCAGTCCGCCGGGCTCATCCGGAACAGCGACCGCCAGGACGGATGTCAGGCTGGCGATGAAATCGGCTTCCTTCAGGACGTTCATGGCTTCATAAGCATCATCCACGACCAGACGGGCAATGCCGAAATCCTTGGTCTCAGCGAGGGACAGGGCGCGCATGTCGATATTGTTCGCTGCGAGAACGCTGGTCATTCTCTTGAGCTGACCGGGTTTGTTTTCAAGAAATACGGAAATCTGTTTGATACTCATATGGCACCTCCGTTCGCAATACTTTTCATATCAGATCCAAATTCAGATCGTGTATCCTGTCCTTTATCAGATCTTTCTCTTATCAATGACACGGACAGCTTTGCCTTCGCTGCGGGTGATGGACTTGGGCGCTACGAGGGAAACCTTCGCCTTGATGCCCAGCATGGACTTGAGGCCGTCAGAGAGCTGTTTCTGGCGCTCAGCGATCTCACCGACATTATCCGTGAACATTTCAGGCGTCATCTCGACCTGAACATCAAAGGTATCGGTATTATTGACACGGTCAACAATGATCTGGTAGTTTGCCGCGTAACCGTAGTTCAGGAGGACTGTCTCGATCTGGCTCGGGAATACATTGACGCCGCGGATGATCAGCATATCGTCAGAACGTCCTTTCGGCTTAGCCATACGTACATGGGTACGGCCGCAGGAGCACTTCTCGTATGTCAGGGAGCAGATATCCCTCGTGCGGTAGCGGATCATCGGGAAGGCTTCCTTATCGATGGCTGTGAATACAAGCTCACCCTCGGTTCCTTCGGGAAGGACTTCGCCGGTATCCGGATCGATGATCTCGGGGATAAAGTGGTCCTCGTTGATATGCATGCCTGCCTGCGCTGAGCACTCGAAGGAGACTCCGGGGCCGGACAGTTCCGTCAGTCCGTAAATATCATACGCCTTGATGCCCAGGGTCTTCTGGATATCCTGACGCATCTCCTCGCTCCATGCCTCGGCGCCGAAGATGCCGGCTTTGAGCGGGATGTCATCCGGGCCAAGGCCCATTTCGTGCATGCGCTCGCCAAGATACGCGGCGTAGCTGGGCGTGCAGCAGAGAATAGTCGCCTGCAGATCCAGGATGAACATGATCTGACGATCCGTATTGCCGGAGCTTGTGGGAATCGTCAGGCAGCCGACCTTATGGGAACCGCCGTTGAGTCCGGGGCCGCCGGTAAACAGACCATAGCCATAGGAGACCTGGCAGACATCCTTATTGGTACCGCCTGCCGCCACAATAGCTCTCGCGCAGCATTCTTCCCAGAGATCAATGTCATGCTGGGTGTAGAAAGCGACAACACGTTTTCCGGTCGTTCCGGAAGTGGACTGGATGCGGACACAGTCTTCAAGCGGCTTGCCAAGAAGGCCATAGGGATACGCGTCTCTCAGGTCTGCTTTGGATAAAAACGGAAGTTTATGAAGGTCATCCACGGACTTGATGTCATCGGGGGTAATTCCTTTCTCTTTCATTTTCTCCCGGTAGTAGGGGACATTGTCCCACACGTGGCGGACCTGCTTTACAAGCTTTTCATTCTGAATGGCGCGGATCTCCTCCCTGGTGGCGCATTCAATGGCTTCCTGATAATAG
>CADCOP010000240.1 GCA_902803065.1 uncultured Lachnospiraceae bacterium
ACAGACTTAACGCCTGAAAGGTCACCCTTTGTGAAACCGAACTTGTTGTTCTCATAATCATACTCGTCAGGATTTCCATAGTAATGAAGAGGAGCAAGATATCCGCCTACGTTGTAGATCGCGGTAGCGTCAAACTCGGTCATGTGAAGGTTGACTGTGTAATCATCAACGCGTGTAAGACCGGATACGTTCGGAGCGCCTTCGCCTGTCTGGATACCTGTCTGGTAAGCAGCCATAGCCTCCTCGCCAAGTTCAGCTGTGATGAACTCAAGGATGCTGGTTCCTGCTGTCTCAAGGTTGATGCCTTCATCGCTGAGGTCATAACCATAGGTGTTGACCATCTCAGCGAAGAAATCAGCTGTGGTAGCATCTTCTGCAAGCTCGTAGCCCCAGTTTGCCGCGCATGTCGCAACAGAGTCTTCTGCTGTGTTGTAGCCTGCAGCAACAAGATAATCAACGATCTCCTGCGCGAAGGCCTCGCCGGCTGCGTCGAATGCTGTCCAGAAAGCATCATACTCTTCCTGTGTGAAGTATTCGTTCTCTTCATAGCCTGCACGCTCTGTGCCAAGGATCAGGTCGAGCTTAGACTGCATGCCGCTTCTGTACTCTTCCATACCTTCGATCGGAAGCGCATAGATCGTAGAAGAACCATCGTATGTCGGGTCAACAAGAACATAGAAACTGAAGATATAGTCATCAATGGTCACCGGCTCGCCATCGCTGAACTTAACGTCATCACGGATCTTGATGGTGTAATCAACGGTTCCGTCGTCATTCTGTGTAACAGTGACATCACCCATACCATAGTATGTGTAATCCGTGCCATTGTAATTGATCGTTTCGCCTTCGATACCGTTCTCGACGATGGCTCCTCCGCGGTCTGCCGCAAGAGCGGGAAGCTGTGTCAGGTCGACAACATCCATATCGTATGCTGTGGTAGCAAAGAACGGGCTGAATTTCTGTCCGAAAGTTGCAGTAGCAAACACGAAATTTTCGTGAGCTGCAGCTTCCGTGGCTGCCGGCTCTGCCTCTGAAGCAGCCTCTTCGGCCATCACCGGAACGCTGCAGATCATTACAGCGGACATGATGAGAGCCAACATGCTTTTCAATTTGATCATTTCATAATCCTCCTTCTTTAAATATAAAATATATAATGAAAAACCAGCGTTCTCCGCATATCCGGATCCGTGCCGGTTTTCTCATTCGTGTTTATTCTGCATGGGTTCCTGATCCGGACATTTCCCGCAGCGGATCCTCTCCCGCAGCGAGAAGGAATACCCGGCACAGACGACTGTACCCAGAGCTCCTGTCATAAACACCAGGTCTCCGTTTCCGGGAAACGTTCCCGAAATAACGATCCGCAGCACGGCTCCTGCTGACGAAAATGCGCTCATCAGGAAAAGGACCAGTGACGAGAACGGGAACCGGCTGTTGATCCTGTCAGCCTGCCTGTGCGTAAACCCTTCCCTGCTCTGCATGAGAATGACCGTCTCTGTCATAAGCGCAAGCGGCAGAAGCGAAAACGCGAACGGCAGAGATACATAAAGCGTACGCATGGAAACGCTGACCGGATACATGGCTGCAAGCGCAAGCACCCATGCCAGCAGATCAGCCGCCAGCAGACGCCTCCTTGCGCTTTTCGCCCGGACCGGGTCCTCAAAGCCGTACATTCCGCCGGTATACCTGGCGGATGTTTTCAGGTTGCCACGTGAATCAACGCTGTGCTCCAGTTCATAATCACTCGTATAATTTCTTTTTGCCATCAGAACTCCCGGGATCAGCGCATGCAAAAGATATCCGGCAGGCGCCGGATCACAGTTATTATAGCATGCCGCTGCAGTCAGATGCAATTCTTTTGCACTCTATTCAGCAAATATCGGGCAATATTATAACATATGTCTGTCATTTGTCACAATCCCTCCGTGCCTGCTGTTTCTGTGACGTTCAGATATACATCCTCTCTCCGGTGAAAACCGCTGCCTATGATCACCTCGTCCATGTTTTCAGCCGTGACAGCCATCGGATCAATGCTGAAATACGGAATCTGCGCAGTGCCGTCGTCGATCGTCTGCGTCACCTGCAGCGCGCATTCTTCGGAAGTGATATCCTCACCGTTCGCGAGAGCGACAGCCAGCACAGCGGCGTTTCTCGCAAGTTCCTCGACTGATTTATACACCGTCATCGTCTGTGTCCCTTCCACGATCCTCTGGCAGGCAGACAGCTCCGCGTCCTGGGCGACGACAGCGACCTTTCCCGCCAGCCTGTGCTCGGATAGAGCCCGGATCGCCTGGCTCGCCAGGTCATCATTTCCGCACATGATCCCATCCACGCTTCCGTTTTCCTGCAGTCCCTCGTTTACAGCCGTGAAAGCCAGTTCTGCCAGCCAGTTGCGGCAGTAGGAAGAATACACGATGTTCAGGTCTGAACCCTCCAGGGCCTGTGACAGGCCTTCGATCACCAGATCCACGTTATTGTCGCTTTCAGACCCGTAAATGGCAAAAATACTTCCTCCCTCCGGCAGCGCTTTCTTCAGCGCTTCTCCCATCAGTGCCCCGACTTTCACATTGTCGAAGGAAATATACAGGTCCGTCTGCGCGTTCCGGATCAGTCTGTCATAGCAGACGACCCGGATCCCGGCATCCCTGGCGCGCTTTACGACATCTCCCAGCGCGTCCCCGTCGATCGCAATGATCACGATCACATCCATCTTTTTCTTGATGAAATATTCGATCTGTTCGATCTGCTCATCCACATTGCCGTTGGCGTTCTGTACATTGACCTCAGCCCCCAGGTCCTCTGCTGTTGAGATAAACACATCCCTGTCCCGGATCCAGCGCTCGATCACAAAGGAATCAAAGCTCAGGCCGATAGACAGGCGCTTTCCGGATGTGTCCTCCACGGATACGTCCTTATTCTCTGTTTTCCCGGCGCAGCCTGCCAGGAGAAGTATCTGAATCAGGAGCAGGAGCCCCGCAAAAGTATAACGTACTCTTGTTTTCATGGAAGCCTCCTCCCCTCAGGGCCGCCCTTCCAGGCTGTCCCTGTATTCCCTGGGCGTCATCCCCGTCTGTTTCTTGAATATCCTGCTGAAATAGTTCGGATCCGCGTATCCGACCATTCCGCTGATCTCCTTGATGCTGTGCTCACTCCCGGCAAGCAGCTCTCTGGCCCTGTCGATCCGGATCCTGGTCAGGTATTCTATGAAGTTTTCTCCGGATTCTTCCTTGAACAGCTTGCTGAAGTAATACGGACTGATGTTCACCTCTCTGGATACATCATCCAGGGAAATGTCTCTCTGGTAGTTTTCGCGGATATATGCCTTTGCCCTGGAAACGACGGTGCCGGACTGCTCCTCCTTCAGGTTCCTGATGCTCAGGCAGGCCTGTGTCATCTTGTCGAGGAACCAGGTGCGAAGTCCTTCATAATCAGGAAGAGCCAGGACTTCCGTCAGATAATTCTCTCTTGATTCAAATCCGTAGTTGACCGCGCCAGCCGTAAAGGCATCTCTCTCCGCCCGGATGACATACTCCAGAACCTTGAGACGGATGTTATCCTTGCTCCCGGGATACCGGCGGATCATCCAGGAAAAGAAGCGTCCTGCTTCCGCTGCCATGCCGTCCGCGTCCCCTCTTCCCAGAAGCGTGAAGATCTTTTTCTCCATATCCGCCGGGAAGTCGCCTTCGTACATTCCTCTGCGGACGGTATCATAAGAATGGACCACGCGGCTCTCTCCGTTCTGCATGGCCTCCAGCGCTTCCTGATACGAGGAGCGCAGTTCTTCCATTCTCCTTACCCTGCCGATGCCGGCTCTGAATTTTACGTCAAGCTGTTCCTCCAGACGGCTGATGATGTTTCTCGTCTGTCCGATGACCGCTACCCTCTCTTCATAAGAGAGGCTGTCCCTGGCAAAGGGAACCGCGGCGACGATCCTGTTTGTCATAACGCTGCCTATGACGCAGCGCATGAATGACTTGAGGACTGCCCTGAATTCAGGGTAAAACGTCTGTGCCTTGATGCTGACTCCCACCGGGCTGATCAGCTGCCCGTCGCGGATCTCCGACCCGAACTGAAACACGATCACATAAGCGTATTCTTCCGTGATCTCAAGCAGATCCCGGTAATAGTCCGTCTCCTGAAGATTATTCTGAAGCAGCATGTTGCTTATAAAACCGCTCTCAACCATAGGGATGACTGTTTCAAGCTTTTCCTGGACCTTCAGCTGGTCGCTGCGCTTTCTGCGCATGTCATCGACCTTTCCTATGGCTTCCTCAGTCACTTCAAGCACTGTCCGCTTTGTGACAGGCTTCATCAGGTAACGCTCCACTCCGAGCGCGATGGCGTCTTTCGCGTAGTCAAACTTATCATAGGCGGAAATGACATAGAAGAGCGCTGTGATGTTGAATTTGCGGATCTCCTGCATGGCCTGGATCCCGTTGATCCCAGGCATCTGAATATCCATGAACACAATATCCGGGTGGAAATACTCCGCCTGTTCTATGGCCTCCCGCCCGGTCTTGGCTGTCACGATCTCACAGGCATCTCCGTAGTTTTTCATGATGATGCTTCTGATCGATTCGATCATGATTCCTTCATCATCCGCGATCAGTATCCGATACATTCCGCTGCTCCTCCTGTGTCAGGGGCAGAAGCACCGTTACTTCTGTTCCCTGGTCTCTCCCCTCACTGTAAATGCTTAACAATCCGTCTCTCTTATAAAACAGGTTCAGCCTGTTGGATACATTCCGAAGGCCTATGCCGGTAGAATTCTTCTCCTGTTCCCGAAGCTGGCTCTGCGCGTCCTCCGGTTCGGATAAATCATTCCGGACCCTCGTCTCCTGCGGAGCACCCGAGCTGATGTCTGCCATAACAGAGGCAAGCTCATCTCTGGTCATTCCCCGGCCATTGTCCGTCACGGTCACCTGAAGCATTTTATCATACTGCTCCGCCGTGAGTATGATACGGCTGTGCTGTATCCTGTCGCGGATTCCGTGCGTTACCGCGTTTTCCACCAGCGGCTGAAGGATCATGCCCGGCATCTGCGTGTCGTCAAAGCCCTGTTCTATGTGTTTTTCATAGGAAATGTCCCCGGCAAAGCGGACATTCAGTATGTATATATAATTATCCACGAGTTCAAGCTCTTCCCGGAGGGTCGAGCTTCCGTTCATCTTTTTCACGTTATAGCGGAAAAAATCCGCCATTTTTTCAAGAAAGCTTCCCGTCGCCTCCGCATCCTCCATCATAGCCAGCTGGGCCCCCGCGTTCAGTGAATTAAACAGGAAATGCGGGTTGATCTGCGCCTGCAGGAATTTGAGCTGCGCCTCCTTCAGATGGGCTTCCATGGACAGCTCCCGTTCCTTCATCTGCGCTTCTTTTTCCATGCTGTCGCGAAGGCGGCCGATGTAAGCCCGGATACTGGATAACATCTGCGCGAAGGTCTTCGTAACGATACCGATCTCATCTCTCGAATCAGTCTGCGGCAGCGTGACTTCAAAATTTCCCTGCGCCACTTCCCCCGCTGCTTCCGAAAGCTTCTGCAGAGGATGGATCATATCGCGGATGATCAGGATGACTGCGGAAAGAGCGACGCCAAAGACCACAATGATGATGGCCAGGCTGAACACTTCCATCCCCCCCATGACCGAGAGCAGAAATTCATAATTCTTCGAGTTCTGCTCAAACTGCAGGCTGTTCAGGCGGTAAATATAATAATTGATGTACTCGTAGAGCTTTGTTCCTTCCTCGTATGCCTGCTTATAATGCTCCACGTTGCGGCCGCGCTTAGCCTGAACCGTCTCATCCATCTTATCCATATAGCTGCCGGACATGCTGTGGATGTTCTTCTCAAGGATAAGCAGCGGGCTGGATACGGTCTCCGTATTCAGCTGCCCGATCAGTGTTCTGTACTCCTGCCCGTACCGGTAGTAGTTTTCCAGAGCCTCCGAGCTTTTGGTGTTCAGATATTCATACACGGATGTCTGCACGAGCTCGATCGTATCCGTAAGCTCACCGATCGTTACATTGCTGGCGAATACGGAATCGATCCTGCGCACCATGGAATTCGTCTGCCAATAGATAAAAAGGTTGACCAGAAGGATCAGGAGCATAAGCGACGACTGAAGCATGACCAGTTTTGTCTGTATGGAGTTGTCACGAAAAGAAAATCTCCTCTTATTCATGATCTGTCATAAGTCCTCCGGCGTGATCATCTCCAGGCCAACATTAAAATAATTGCTCACGTGTCCAAGACTGCAGTACTCGTTCAGCGCGTCAATGCACAGCCTCCCGATCTCCTCAGCGTCCAGGCTCAGCGTTGCGCTGATGACACCCTTGCGGATGCCGTCCAGGACTGTATCCGACGCGTAGTAGCCGACAATATCCATGTTTCCGACCTCGTTAAAGTCAACAAGAGCCTGGTAAGCGCACTCCGTCGAGATCAGGTCCAGGCAGACCATGATGTCCGGAAGGCTGTTCCTGTGCACGAATATATCGCGGATATCTTCCTCCGCGTCAAAGCTTGTGCTTGTATTTACATCGAACGTTGAAAAGACGGCCTGCCGGTCCTGCGGCCTCTCATTCTCCACCTTCTGCGCCATCTGAGAATACATGATGTTCGTGTAGGTATCATTTTCCGTTTCATTCAGAAGGACAAGGATCTGGTTGCTGCCTGATCTGAGCAGCTTCAGGATCTGCTCTCCGTAGATCTCTCCCATCTGGTAATTGTTTATGCCTATATAGCTGATCCGGCTGCTGTCGCTCTCATCCTTAAGGACCGTGATCACCGGGATCCCCTCACGGCTGGCGTCATCGATCAGCTCTTTCATGGATTCGCTTCCGCTGTGGTGCAGCAGTATTCCGTCCACCCGGGAAGCCGCGGCGATCCTGAAAAGGTCTTCCACGGCGTAGTTCGCGGGGTTCCCCTCCCCGACCCACTCAAGATACACGTTCTCCTCTTCCGCGCGGTCCCTGGCCGAGGTATAGATGGATTCCCACTGATCTGAATAGTCATCCGTGATCAGTGCGTAATGCCGGCTGTATTCTTTTGTATTCTCTCCCTGAGCGGAGATCTGCTTCAGCCTGCTGGAAGAATAGATCCACAGCGCGGCCAGAAGCCCCGTCGCCAGCAGAAGGCCGCAGACGAGAACGACCATTGAACGCTTCATAGCTTCCTCCGGAGCAAAAATTTACACACAACTGGAACTATAGTACCACAGATTCCCATGCTTGCACAGCTAAAAAAGGCCCCTGCCGCAATGGCAGGAGCCTCTGGAACTGTATTCAATTACATGTCTCTGATCAGGGATCACTCCTGTGTAGCATATGTGAACAGGAAGTATCCAAGCGGAGTCCAGCCAACATTCTTGATGTTGTCCTTCAGGCAGTACTGCTGTACATAGAAATACAGCGGAGCTACCGGATAGCCGCCCTCACCGAACATAAGCTCTTCAGCCTGAGCCAGGAGATCGTCACGCTCTGTGCTTCCCGGAAGCTTCTTAGCTTCGTTTACAAGCTCAGTGTACTCGTCGTTGACCCAGTTGCCGTAGTTGTAGCTGTTGCCGTTTGTGAACAGCTCGATGTATGTGATGGCGTCGTCATAGTCGGCGATCCATCCAAGTCTTGCCATACCGAACTCACCAAGACCAAGGTTGTTCGTGTATGTCTGCCACTCGGAGTTGTTCAGAGTGATGTCCAGACCCAGAACGCTGCTTACGTCAGACTGAACTGCCTCAGCGATCGCTTTGTGGGACTCGGATGTGTTGTACTCGTAGTTGATGGTTGCGGATGTGTCATAGCCGTCAGCAACTGCCTCGTCAAGAAGGGCAACTGCCAGATCGCAGCGGCCTGAGTATGTCTCAAGGTCATAATCCGGATACATTTCCTGCAGAGCCTTTGTTGTGAAATCTCCGTAGGTTTCTGTCCACTCAGCGCCTTCGCTGTTTGTGATGCCGGCTGCGGTGATACCTGTAGCAGGAGTCTGTCCTCCCTGTGTTACGTTCTCAACGATGTTGTCGCGGTCGATCGCGAGAGAGATAGCTGCGCGTACTCTCCAGTCCGGGATATTGTCAGCGTTCAGATACAGATAGTATGTACCGACCTGCGGAGCTGCATGGGCAACGCCCTCCTCACGCAGAGATTCGATCTGGTCTACCGGAATATCATCGAAGAAATCATACTCATCAGCCTGGAAAGCTGCAAGCATGGAAGTCTGGCTGTTGTTCAGGTACCATGTGATCTTGTCCGGGCCTTCGGTTCCGCCGTAGTATGTCTCGCTGCGGGTCATTTCCAGATAGCTGTCATGTACCCAGTCAGTCAGAACATATGCGCCGTTGGTGATCATGTTCTCGGGATTTGTCCACTCAAGGCCTTTCTCCTCGATCACGTCCTGGCGCAGCGGCATAAGGGCTGCGAATGCGCACAGACCGATGAAATACGGGCACTCAGCTTCAAGAGTGATGACCAGAGTCTTGTCATCAACAGCTTCGATTCCCAGAGTATCCGGATCAGCTTCGCCGTTCTGGATCGCTGTTGCGTTCACAAGGATTCCGTTCAGGATGTAACCGTAATCCGCTGCGTTTGCGGGATCAACGATTCTCTTCCAGGAATACTCGAAATCAGCTGCCGTAACAGGCTGGCCGTCGCTCCATACGATATCGTCGCGAAGATGGAAAGTATAGGTCAGACCGTCGTCGGAAACGTCGTAGGACTCTGCCTGGCCATAGGTCGGAAGCAGAAGCTCAACATTCTCAGAGTCATCAAGCGCGATCGTCTCATCTGTAGACTCATATTTCATAAGTCCTTCAAACAGATGCATGGCATAGGTTGCACCATCAACAGAAGACTCAAGGTTCGGATCAAGTGTTTCCGGTTCGGAAGCGATGCAGGCTCTTACATTGAACTCTGCTCCATCCTCAGCGAAAGCAGCCGGAGCCATGACTGATACAGCCATACCGAGAGCCAGCACCAGAGATAATGCCTTTTTCATGTA
>CADCOP010000241.1 GCA_902803065.1 uncultured Lachnospiraceae bacterium
ATCACAGTCAGCCCCATCCTTGGCACCGGCCATTCCGCCGGCAATTGCCGCCATCTCATCCGGCGACAGCTCCTGCTGCAGAACCGCCTCCTCCTGATCCGCCGCAACAACCCGCATGAACCCGGCAAACCTGGCCTCGTCTACACCCAGCTTTTTAATAAGCTCCTTATCAGCAATTGGCTTCTCCAACGCTTCGATCAGTACTGCCTTCTGCTCCTCTGTCAGGTCGCCAAGGATCGTCATATGCTCTATAAACCGCTTTTTGTCCAACACGTCTTTTCCCTCCCTGCTCATGGATCAGCGCCAGGCCTTTGCGCAATCCTTTAAATCCAGATAACCGACCGCCTCATCGTAGCATGCGTCATTTCTGCCGCAAAAACTGCCATCCTCCACCGTTGCCGCGCAGTTTGGAAAGCCTCCCTGATAAGCATACCGCTTTTCCCAGGAAATACAGTTCAGGGACTGGTTATATGCGCAGTCATTCCCGTCCCTGTCACCCAGCCCGCCGGATGCAGTCTCAATTTCATCCAGGGACAGCTCCTGTCCCATAACAGCCTTCTCCGTCTCCGCAGCGAGGGCTTTCAGATACCTGGCAAACTTCTCTTCCTCCACGCCGCCAAGCTTTTCGAAGAGTTCCCTGTCGCTGACAGGATTCTTCAATGCCGTGATCAGAACTTCTTTCTGTTCCTCCGTCAGGCTGCCCAGGATTCCCATCAGTTCTTCCTGCTTCTCCTTGCTCAACATGTTTCTATCCTCCTCCTATGCTCAGCATCCCCCAAAACAACAGCAACACGCACAGCCTCTGTATCTTTCTCCGGATCCGTGCTTTTCGCAGGCGGAAAACTGTCCCTGTACTGTTCAGTCAGTGCCTTGGCCTTTTCATACCAGCCGCTCCTGAAGAAATGGCAGGCAGTCTCGTCGATGCCGTAATAGTCTGTACCTGTTTCCCCGCAGGCGCATGCACGGCAGCCCGCGCCGCAGACCAGGCAGTAACTGCAATCCCGGCATTTTTCGTTATGTCCGATGCAGTCACCCATCTTCGCAAGGCACACATCCCGGTAATGAGAATCCGACAGGATCTGTGAAAGCGGCTTCTCCAGCACGGATTCAAACATGGGGTCGATGGCTGTGCCGCCGAGCGTCATGCAGGGCAGGATCTTTCCCGCCGGAGAGATGTACATGCCGTTCTTCACCGAACCGCAGGCAAAAGAGCGCTCAGCGCCGGCTTCACCGGAGTACTTCCGGAAAGGGATCCTGATCTCGCGCATTTCCTTATTGAAGTCAATAAGGCCGCAAAACTGTACTGAAACAGGCATGCCGTCCTCCACATACTGCGGCAGATACGCACAGATCGCCTCATATGCCGCATCCTGTGAAATAAAGTGCTCCGTCTCATTTTTCCAGCGCCCCGTGGGAGAGGCAACGTTCATCTTGACGTGGGAGACCCCCTCGGCAGCCAGCAGGTCGATGCTTTCCTTCAGCCCTCCGATGTTGTGCCGGTGCAGACACATGGATACACTGGTCCGGAAGCCGCGCTCCCGCAGCAGCCGGAAGGCCCGCATAACCGCCGCTTCCGCACCGTCCACACCGCGCAGCCAGTCGTGCCAGCCGGCGCCGTCGTAGCTCAGGTGAAAAGCCGGGTGCTGCTTACGTGCCTCCAGCTCGTCCAGCAGGCGCGTGTCCACCAGCCCGCCGTTTGTGTACAGGGTCTCCAGCATGATGCCCCGCGATGCAATCCCGTCCAGGATGTCATAAAACCGGGGATGCACCAGCGCCTCGCCGCCGGTCAGCGATAAACAGCGGATACCGCACTCTGCCAGCCCGTCCAGGATGCGGACGATCTGCTCCATCGTCAGATCTTGGCCCGCGTAATCCGGCGCAGACATGAAGCAGTGACGGCATTTATAGTTGCATCGTCCCGTGATCGACCACTGTACACTGTTCTTGTACATGGCCGGATAGCTCTTGTATACCTGCGATGGCGCAAGGGTCTTCGTGCCGTCGCAGGGAACAGCGATGCCAAGCCTGACGAGCCTCTCCAGCAGTTTCTTCTGAGGCTCCGTCAGGCTTTCGATGTCAATATCGTGTTTTCCGTCCAGCCAGTACACCAGACGGTAATTCTCGCGGTCGAAGAAGTCCGCGAAGTGGGGATTGGGATAACGCAGGGCAAAAGGAAGCCCTTTCCACCCGCACAACTCAAAGCCGTCCTGTAAAACGTAATAAGCCATATCAATTGCTGACCTCCCAGACCTGCAGGCGATTCCGTTTTTGCTCCTTCAGCTGCTTCCTTCCGGTTTTCCGCGGCTCAGATGCCGCGGCCCTGATCGTCAAATCTCCAGATCTTGTCGCTCAGATAATGATAACTGAACTGACGATTGCAGCATTTGCATTTGAAATACGCTCTGCTCAGTCCGCCCGCATACTGGAACTCTACATCATCCTGGCTTCCGCTTCCGCAATACGGGCAGGCGACATCATACCCCTTAAGCCACTTCACCGGTCCGGTATATTCCCAGCCGCCGGTCGCTTTTTCAAGCTCTTCAAAGCCGATTTCGTATTCTCCAGGTGTCTTGTTCTTGTTTTGATCCATGTCTGTTTCCTCTCATTGATCCATGGCAGTGAAAAGTGCTGCGCATGTTCCGTCAGGCGCAGCTTTGGTTTTCGGAATATACATGCGGACGAACTGAGCGCTCAAGGCGGTCCGTCTCCGTTTTCACACACATTTTAGCATAATTATATTTTGGGGGCAACCAAGGAGACGGGTAATAAAGAACCTTAAATCATGAAAAGCTGCAGTTTAGGCAGACAGTTTAACGTCCTGTATGATATAATATAAAAGATGGGAAAAGCAGTATTCCTTTGGTCACCAATGAGAACCTGATCTGCGCCGGGGATTACCCATACATCAGGCAGTAAATATCCATAGGCGGCCAGCTATGAGCTCATTCGC
>CADCOP010000242.1 GCA_902803065.1 uncultured Lachnospiraceae bacterium
GCTTGACGGATACAAGAAAAAGCATGACAAGATCAGCATAGATTCCGTCTATATGACAGACTTGGAATATATGGAATTCTCATCAAGCGCGATTATTGAGCTGTACCATGTCCGGAGGTGGGACAGTGAAACCGCCTATTTTGATATCAAAGATCATCTGGAGGCAGAACGATTTAATTCCGGAAAATATAATATCGTGGTTTGCGAACTATATGGAAAGATCCTTTGTTATTCTATTTGCGGGATCCTTTATGGAAAAGCTGATACACTGCTATTAAAAAGATTGGAGGAATCCGAAAACGGGATGTCCTGTACTTTATACGATCACATACCCAATATGAAGTACATATGTGATGCCGTAAGAATGGAACATAAATTTCTTCAGTATCTGGCGGGAAAAGTTCTGGAGTCAAAGGATTTCTCACGCTATTTGGACCAGTTGGAGGATGATTGTTCGAGGAGTACAGTCCCGGTTCGTCCGGGACGACACTATAAACGTTGGGGACGGTGGATGAGCTCTATACCGAAGGCGAAGTTCAGAATAGATGGAAGACATAATCCTCCGATTGAAAAATGCTTTAAGACAAATGGCTATATGACAAAGAAGTGATAACAGACAAACGAGAAATCTAAACAATAGACAGTAGTATAGAAACAAGTATGTTTAAAAAGTAATAGCGCTATCAGGGGGGACCTTTGCGCTTTTTTTACATAAAAAAACCAGTTCGCAAAAAAACGAACTGGTTGATGCCATTGACTGCCGCCGGATGCGACAGTTTTTTTATTTACATATGAAGATATTCCGTAATAGCAGCGACCGCTTCTGCTTCATCAGCCCCGTCCGCGGTTACGGTGATCACTCCGTCCGTGGGATCAAAGGACATCATGCCCATGATGCTCTTGACGTCAAATGTGCAGTGGTCGTTTGAGACAGTAACACGGCTTGCGTATCGACATGCGATCTGCACAAGTTCAGGAATGCTGTATCCGGATCCGGTTCTGCTGAATGTAACTGATTTTTTGATCATAATGCGAAGGCCTCCCTGTATTAATATGAGATCATATTAAAGAACAAGATGTGATACCCCTATTATAATAGCTTTTTACTTCGTTGTCATTTCTTTTGTAATTTGATATCATAGTTAACAGAGTGCTGCTATTCTCCGGACTGCCTGCCGCGGGTATGAACGGCAGCAATGGAATGAGGTACCGGATCAATGAGAAGAAACAGGTTGAGGTTTTATTTTATATATACATCTGTATTTATTGCGTTCTGTCTTGGCGTGTTCATTGTGTTCCTGCGGAACGGCAAGAGCATGGTGTGGGATGTGGACGGCCAGCCGCAGTATCTTCCATACCTGATATATATGGGGCGTGAGATACGCTCGTTTTTTTCGCGCGCTCTGCAGGGGGATCTGCGCCTGAAGATGATCGAATACAGTATCGGAATGGGAGCCGACGTATCCACCGTGTTCCGGTCGCATCCGCTTGATTTCCTGAGCGCTCTTGTTCCGGCGGCCTATACACAGTACCTGTACTCATTTATCCAGATATTCAGCATGTACCTTGCAGGCATTGCCTTCTCTGCGCTCGGGTTTTACTGGCAGCAGAGTGAGAGGGCTGTTCTGCTTGGAACGATGGTCTATCTGTTTGGCGGATATACCATGAAGCTCGGATTGCAGCATCCGAATTTTCTTCTGTTCCTGATCGTAATGCCTTTTATGATCCTGACTGCGGACATGGCCATGAAAGGCGAAAAATGCCTTCTGTTTGCGCTTTCTGTATCGTTCGGGTTCATAAACGGCTATTATCACATGTACATCTGTACCATCGGCCTCGGGTTTTATATACTGGTTCGCTTTTTTGACCTGTTCAGGGAGCACAGGGTGAGAAACTTTTTCCTGATGTGCCTTCGCCTGGGAACCATGTATCTGCTTGGCGTCGGAATGGCGGCCGCCACGTTGTTCCCGAGCGTTGCATCGCTGATGAATTCGGCAAGGATAGGAACGAACGCGGATCCGGTCAATCTGTTTACCTATAATGCGAAGCGCTACTACATGTGGTTTGTGGATATGGTCCTGGGAGGCGGAGATCCGGGCAGCGGATCGCCTCTGGCTTACTCGGTCATCGTTCTTCCGGCTATAGGGGTCCTTTTTACAGGCAGAGAAAGAAGAAAGCGGATGACCAGAATCTTTTTTATCCTGTGCCTTGTATTTCTGCTTGTCCCGGCAGGGGCTTATATCATGACCGGGTTCAGCGCCGTCAATAACAGATGGGTCTTTCTGTTCTCACTGGTGCTGGGATGCATATGCATGTTTGAAACGGACGAACTGCTGGATCTGAAGGGCAGAAGACTGGGAGCGGCGATGATCGTCAGCGTTCTTTATGCGGCTGCTGCTGCCTGTGCTTTTGTGAAACGGGAAGCAGACAGGAAGGTGCTGCTGATCGCCTGCGCCTCGCTGGCTGTGTGCATGCTGGTGCTTATTCTCGTGCCGCGCCTTAAGAAAGTCCGGAAAGCAGCGTTCCCGCTGGTCATGTGCGGTGTCTTTCTTTCCTGCGCAATCAATGGGTATATTCTCTACAGCTACAGATTTGTGGGGTTTGTGGGAGATTTCCTGAAAAATACAAATACAGTCTCTCAGATCCAGAATTCGGAATTCTCGCTGCTGTCCCGGATCGAAGATGATTCGTTCTACAGGGTGGATACGAGCGAGCAGCGCTCTGAGAAGGAAAACTATGGACTGGTGCTGGGATATAACGGCATTTCCATGTATAACAGTTTCCTGAACGGCTATGCTGTTGAGTATCTGTTGGATCAGGAATCTACGGGGATCAACGCGATTCACAGGATCCACGGCCTGAAAGGCCACACTGCGGCAGAAGAGCTTGCGCTTGTTAAGTACTTTATGATCAGGAGAGGGGACGAAGCAAAGCTTCCCTATGGATTTGAAAAGGCGGAAGGCCTGACCCTGGAGAAGATCAGAAAGTCAAAGGGCGGCGAAGAAACGGTTTATTATGATGTTTATGAGAATAAATATCCTCTGACCTTCGGGTATACGTATGATACCTGTATTCTTCGTGAGGATTATGAAAAACTCAGCGCGATCGAGAGACAGCAGATACAGCTTGAAGCCGTAGTTACGGACAGCGTGCCCGGAGAGATGAATAAGGCTGTTTCCTGTTCGGATGTTATCATCCGGGAAGAGGCGGAGCTGCCGGAAGGCACGGAAGAAGCCGTCCGGACGGAGACCGGATACCAGATCCTGACAGAGAATACAGAGCTTTCTGTTCCGTTTGAAAAGAAGGCCGGCTATGAGTGCTATGTCCGGCTGGGCGGATTTTACAGGCCGGTCAGCCTGCTTCCGTTTTATGTGCATACATCGGAACTGACGGAGATGATCCCGCTGCGCGGCGAAGGAAAGACGTATTCCCTGGAGCGCAGGGATTATATGGTTTATCTGGGAAGCAGCAGGGAAGAGGGCAGCGATGAGCTGACATTCAAATTCCCGAAGACGGGAGCATACGAGCTTTCATCGATCGAATTCATCTACGTGCCGACAGACGGGTATGAGGAAAAGGTCAGCAGCCTGGGCAGGGATGCTCTCCGGGATGTTGAAACGGACATAAATACGATCACCGGAAACATCTCGCTGGATCAGGGAAAATTCATGGTATTCGCGATACCGTACAGTGAAGGATGGAAACTGACGGTCGACGGAAAAAAGACGGAGATCATGCATGCAAATATCGGATACATGGGCACGTATCTTACGCCGGGAGATCATACGATACGGCTCGATTACACCTCGCCGTACAGCTCCGCTGGCCGCGCGTGCGCCCTTGTCTGCTGGGGGATATTCATTGCGGGCGTGATCGCTGGAAGACTGCGGAGAAAGAAACATGGGCAGGAGAGTCTTCCGGGGCTGATGTAAAAGGACGATGACCTGCGGAAAAAGCGCATCAGAAGAGATAAAGGGCTTAAGAGAATGACATCGTGGAGAAAGCAGAAAAAGGCAGACAAAAAGCCTGAGACGCATCGAGGCCTTCTGAGAGGGCCGGGATATGATTATCAGATCACAGGGAAGGTGAGCCCGCTGCAGATCGCTCTGCGGGTGTTTCTTTCCCTTATTCTGTTCGGAATGATCTATGCCATGCTGATCATTCTGGTCAAAGGCCATTTTGAAATAGTAGCCCCGCGCCGGAGAACCAATACGGATCCGGTCTATTCTGATGCCCAGATCGGCCGGACCCTTCACCGGTATAAGGTATTCAAAGGCCCGTGGTTCTCAACGGTCGATAAGGATACCTATGTCATTCCCGGGCTGAAATCCACCAGGACGCTTCGCGCGAATCTGGAGAGAGACCGCTGGTCGATTCAGGAGATCCTTGAGGAACTCGATGAGACGGAGGCGGAGCTTTCCGATGAGCCGATGGAGGCAGAGGATGAAGGAATCGGGGCAGAGCCTGAAGCTATAGAAGCAATGGAGGATGAGCCGGCGAATGAATATATTGACGATCCGGCGTATGGTCCTTCTGAAAAAATATCCGTCTGCACGTCCATGACGCCCCAGGGACTCTGCGTCGCGGAAGGATATCTGCTGATCAGCGCGTACTGTCATACGCACAGACATAATTCAGTCATTTATGTGCTGGACCTGGAGACGCATAAATACATTAAGGAGATCGTGCTGCAGGGCCGCTCGCATGTCGGCGCGATCGCCTATGATCCGGTCCACAGGAACGTGTGGGTCGCCAGCTACGATGAGGAGAATAAAAAGGCCTATGTGAATTCCTTTGTGCTGGATGCCATGGAGATATATGATTTTGAGGCAGAGCACAAGGCCCTTCCATACACCCAGTGCTTTCCGATACTTTCACAGCTGCATGCTTCCTTTATGACCTACAGCGGGAACGCCCTGTATGTGGGTTATTATACGAATAAGCGCGGGAAAGAGAGCACGATACAGAAATTCGAGATGGATGAAGCCGGAGGGCTTGTTACATATGCCAATGCGGATGAGATGTCTTTATCACTGTTCCCGTCCATCGCAATGCCTTCGGTCATCATCGACGTGAGCCGGAAGTGCCAGGGCATGACATTTATGGATGGATATGTCCTCATTTCGCAGTCCATGGGCATATTTGACAGCACGATCCGCGTTTATAAGGATAATGTGGAGGACGGCTACCTTGACGCACGCAACTCAAAGGCGCTGCACAGGGTGAAGCTTCCGTCCATGCTCGAGCAGATCAGCACGGTCAATGACGGAAAACTGTACATGGTCTTTGAATCGGCAGCATATGCCTATGCGCTCTGGCCGGCTGTGAGCGTGGACAGAGTTGTGGTGCTCAATATTGGTTCGGTGGAGAACCTGATCGGAGCGGTAGAAAAAGAAATATGGTGATTCAGTGGATGATGAGTCCGGAGAGGTAGACAGCAGCGCAGCAGGATATGGCTACGATAAACAGATCTCCGGAGATGTACGCAGTGACAAGGCCTGCGAGAAGGGCGATGATTCCGGATGCCATGTGGTCGGTTGCGAGCACGATGGCAGGGAATGTCATGACTGCGAGCGTCACATAGGGGACGTAATGCAGGAATGAACGGACCCATACATTTGTGATGTTTCTCCGCAGAAGGAGCATCGGAATCAGGCGGACCAGATAGATAGAGACGATCATGACTGCCAGTGAAAAAGCGATGGGATATTTCATACTACATCTCCTCCGGATCGACCGGACGGATCGCCGCTGCTGCGCCGGCGATCACTATGGTCAGAATGATAACGCGAAAGCCCGAAGAAATGCTCCTGAGAACGGGAGCACAGGTGAAGATCAGACTTGCCGCCATAGATACGGCAACCACGGCCGCTGTAAAGCGGTCTTTTTTTGCTGCCGGGATGATGACTGCGAGAAACATTCCGTACAGGGCAACGGAGAGGGCATTTATAAGCCTGGCCGGAAGAATGTTCCCGATCAGGACGCCCAGGACCGTGCCGGATGTCCATCCGATGGCTGAGATGATCGTTACGCCGTAGGTATAGACGGGATTCAGCGTGCCCTCTTCGGCTATGGATACGCCAAAGATCTCATCCGTCACGCAGTATGCCAGAAGAAAGCGGTGCCAGAAGGGAGTCTTATCAGAAAGCTTCTGGGAGAGCGCGCTGCTCATGAGCAGATACCTGAGATTGACGATGATCGTTGTTGTGATCATTTCAATGATGCCTGCACTGGTGCTGATCATGGTTACAGCGGCAAATTCACCGGCAGAGGCCAGCATCGTCGCTGACATGATTCCTGACTGCACCGCGTTCATGCCCGCGCTGCGGGCAGTGATACCGAGAGCAATGGCAACGGCGAAATACCCCAGACAGATGGGGATACCAACGCGAAGCCCGCGCAGGAATGCGCGGCCGGATGGTTCGGCATTCAGGGACTTGCCCATAGATGAAAGACCTCTCTTTCTGATCGTTCTGGTGAGGTATTACAGAAGAGGAATCCCCGCTTCACGGCAGGCCCTGCGTGTTTCCGGATCCCAGACGCTTGCCTGTACTTCGCCGATGTGAGCGCTTCCGAGAAGAAGCATGCAGAGACGGCTCTGCCCGATACCTCCGCCGATTGTGAGCGGCAGTTCACCTGCGAGAAGCGCCTTGTGGAACGGAAGAGAACGGCGGTCATCGCAGCCTGCTTCTGTCAGCTGCCGGTCAAGTGATTCCGGAGTTACGCGGATGCCCATGCTGCTCAGTTCATAGCTGCACTGGAGCGTATCGTTCCAGAAGAGTATGTCTCCGTTCAGATCCCAGTCATCATAGTCCGGAGCGCGTCCGTCGTGCGGTTTGCCGCTGCGGAGCTTTTTGCCGATCTGCATGAGAAATGTGGTTCCGTTTTCACGGACGAAAGCGTTTTCTCGCTCTTTTCCGGTAAGGTCAGGATACAGATCCTCAAGTTCCTGTGATGTGATGAATGTGACCTCCGGCGTGTGCAGCGGAAGAGCGTACAGAGCAGGGAACGTAGCGTGCAGATGCATCTCGGTGGCACAGACGGCGGAAACGATAGCGCGGACGGTCATCTTCAGGTAATCGATCGTCCGGTCTTCGGGAAGAATCACTTTTTCCCAGTCCCACTGGTCCACATAAATGGAATGCAGGTTATCCAGCTCTTCATCGCGGCGGATCGCGTTCATGTCGCAGTAGAGTCCCTTGCCCGGATGAAAATCATAATCCCGGAGAGCCTGACGTTTCCACTTGGCGAGAGACTGAACGACCTGCGCTTCGGTCCCGGTGTCTTTTATATCAAACGTAACCTTGCGCTCGACGCCGTTCAGGTCATCGTTCAGACCCGTGGAAGCTTCGAGAAACAGAGGAGCGGAGACCCTGTGCAGATTGAGTGTTTTGCAGAGGGTATCAGCAAAAAGGTGCTTAACGTTGCCAATCGCTCTCTGGGTATCATACAGTCCCAGAACAGGCTTGTAGCCTTCGGGAATAAAAACCTGGCTCATAATAACGGTTCCTGCCTTTCAGAAATTACTTATACAGCCGCTTTGCTGCACTAAAGGGTATTATACAAAAGCAAAAGTGAAAAGTAAAGTCTCCCCGGGGATGACCTTATCTTTGAAAAATCATGAGAAATAGCTGATTTTACAGACCAAAGAGTATTGCTTTTTGATAGAAACTATATTATAATTCAACTTGTGGAGATGCTGTCTCCACAAAACCCCTTATTAATTATTTATACTCCCCTCGAAATCCCGGCAGCTCCCCTGCCGGGATTTCACTTAGATATGGAGAAAAGCGCAGACAATGAAAATACTGATCGCATCGGATATACACGGCTCTGCATACTGGTGCAGAAAGCTGATGGAGAAGTACGTCTCTTCCAGAGCTGAGAGGATGCTCCTGCTGGGGGACCTTCTGTATCACGGGCCAAGAAATGATCTCCCGGACGAATATGCCCCCAGGGAAGTGATCGGAATGCTGAACGAACACAAAAATGAGATCTATGCCGTGCGCGGCAACTGCGAAGCGGAAGTTGATCAGATGGTCCTGGATTTTCCGGTCATGGCTGAGTACTGCCTGCTGCCGCTGCGCAGGAAAATGATCTTCGCAACGCATGGACACATATTTAATGAAGACCATCTGCCGCCCCTGAAAAGAGGCGACATTCTGCTTCACGGGCATACACATATATGGAAGGCGGAAGACAGGGGCGATTATACTATTCTCAATCCGGGTTCCGTCTCCATACCCAAGGGAGGAAATGTGCCGACATACGCCATGCTCAGCGGATCACAGTTTGTGATCCTTGATTTTGACGGGAATGTTCTCTCGTCTGTACTGCTGGAGGATCCTGCATGAAATACATTGAACTGATCGCCCCCTGTCATTTCGGACTGGAGGCAGTGCTGAAAAGAGAGATCCTCGATCTGGGTTATGAGATCAGCTCTGTAGAGGACGGAAAAGTAACCTTTCTGGGAGACATGGAAGCCATATGCTACGCGAATGTGTTCCTCCGCTCTGCGGAGAGGATCCTCATAAAGGTAGGAAGCTTTCGCGCGGTCACATTTGATGAACTGTTTGAGGGAACGAAGGCTCTTGCGTGGGAAGAGTATATTCCGGAGAACGGCAAATTCTGGGTCGCCAAAGCCACATCCATCAAAAGCAGGCTGTTCAGCCCTTCCGATATCCAGTCCATCATGAAAAAAGCGATGGTGGAACGCCTGAAGGCAAAGTACGGGAGGTCCTGGTTTGAGGAGAACGGTGCTTCATTTCCGCTTCGGGTCACTCTCATGAAGGATATTGTCACGGTCGGGCTGGATACGACAGGAATCTCGCTGCACAAACGCGGATACCGCGTGATGACGGCGAAAGCGCCGATCACGGAAACGCTTGCAAGCGCGCTCATCATGCTGACGCCCTGGCACGGCGGCCGGATCCTGGTGGATCCGTTCTGCGGCAGCGGCACATTTCCCATTGAGGCGGCCATGATGGCCGCGAACATGGCGCCGGGAATGAAACGTTCGTTCCTCTCCCAGCAGTGGGACGGCCTGATTCCCCGAAGGCTCTGGGACGGCGTCTTCGAGGACGCGAAGGACAGATGTGATACAAATATTGATACAGACATCCAGGGGTATGATATTGACGGTGATGTCGTAAAAGCAGCCAGGGAAAACGCCAGGCGCGCGGGCGTGGACCATCTGATCCATTTCCAGCAGAGACCGGTCAGCGAGCTGAGGCATCCGAAAAAATACGGGTTTATTATCACAAATCCTCCGTATGGCGAGAGAATAGAGGAAAAGGAAGCTCTTCCGCAGCTCTATACACAGATCGGTGAAGCATTTGGAAGGCTGGACAGCTGGTCGGAATACCTCATCACGTCGTATGACCAGGCGGAGCAGTACATCGGACGCAAGGCGGATAAGAACCGTAAGATCTATAACGGAATGCTGAAGACTTATTTCTATCAGTTCATTGGTCCAAAACCTCCGGCAAGAAGGGACAGCAGATATGAAGAATAAACTGCCGGCGGGGCTCCTGCTGTTTTCTTTGATGCTTATGCTTAGCGTTCCTGTGCCGGGAGCGCAGACATACTATGACGCAAGGCTCCTTGGAAAAGCGCCGGTGGTGCGAAGCCAGGGAAGGTTGGGTACCTGCTGGGCGCTGACTGCGGTATCCGCGCTGGAGGCAGCCCTTCTTCCTCAGAAGCATGAGATATTTTCCGCGGACCACATGTCCCTGCAGAACGGTTTTGTGATCAGCCAGGAGGAGGGCGGTGATTACAAGATGATCATGGCCTATCTTTCCGGCGGCATGGGACCCGTGTACGAAGAAGATGATCCCTACGGAGACGGGGAGACCGCCGATGGATTGCAGCCGGTCCTGAGCGTGAGGGAGATCCGCGTTCTGGAAGGGAAAAGCAGGGATGAGATCAAACAGATGATTCTTTCCTTCGGGCCGGTCCAGACATCGCTGTACATGCAGAGATCCACCACGGCACCATCTCTTCCGTATTATAATAGCGAGACATGTGCTTTCTACTATCCGGAACAGATGAAGCCGACGCATGATATTCTTGTCCTCGGGTGGGATGACGCATATCCGGCGGACAGCTTCATTACAGATCCGGGAATGGACGGAGCATGGATCTGCCAGAATACCTGGGGAGAGGACTTCGGCAAGAAGGGGATCTTTTATGTTTCCTACGCCGACGCAAATATCCTTGGCAGCGGGCTTGCGTACTGCAGGATGCAGGAACCGGGCGAGAAGGAGCATATCTACCAGAATGATGTTTGCGGATGGCAGGGGATCCAGGGCTACGATACGGATCATTGTTATTTCGCGAACGTGTGGACGGCGGAGCGCAGCGAAAAGATCACTTCCGTCGGGATGTACTCGACCGGTGAAAAGACGGAATATGAGATATGGTTCGTTCCGTGGTTTCAGGATACGGCATCGTTTCGTACGCGGGAGTATATAACGGAAGGGCAGTTTGATGACGCGGGCTATTTTACGGTCGACCTTGATGAACCGGTCTCTCTCACGGAGGGACAGACATTTGCCGTAGTCGTACATATCCGTACAGAAGGTACGCTGAAGCCTGTCGCTGTTGAGATGAAGAAAGACAGTTTTACAGAGAATGTCGTGACCGAAGGGAAAAATGGCTACGTCAGCCTGACGGCAGAACTGTGGGAGCATACGGAAGAAAGATACGGGACGAATGTGTGCCTTAAGGTATACACACTTCCCGAATGAGGAAAACGCACCCGTGGGTGGCGCGGATGAGAAGGCAGGACAAAGATGGACAAGATCATTTTTGCTACAGGAAACCAGGGCAAACTGAGAGAGATCCGCATGATCCTTGAAGGGACCGGACTGGAGATCATCTCCATGAAGGAAGCCGGAGTTACAGGTGATATTGAAGAGAACGGAACTACATTCAAGGAGAACGCGCTGATCAAGGCAAAAGCTGTCTGCAGCATGACAGGCATGCCTGCGCTGGCGGATGATTCGGGGCTTGTGATCGATGCGCTCGGCGGAGAACCCGGCATTCATTCTGCCAGATATCTGGGACATGATACGTCGTATGACATTAAGAATAATGACCTGATCCGGCGGCTGGAGGGCGTGCCGGATGAGAAGAGGAGCGCAAGGTTCGTCTGCGCGATCGCGTGCGCTCTGCCGGACGGACGGACATTTACCGAGGAAGCTGCCATGGAGGGACGAATCGGGTATGAGATCCGCGGAGAGAACGGATTTGGCTATGATCCGATCTTCTTCCTTCCCGAATACGGATGTACGTCCGCAGAGATCTCTCCCGAAGAGAAAAACCGCATCAGCCACAGGGGAAAGGCACTACGCGCCATGAGGCTCCGTCTTCTTTCCATTCTGGATGAGCAGCAGGAGGGATCACTTTGAGAATTCTTGTTGTGAGCGATTCCCATGGAAGAAACAGAAATCTGAAGCGTGTATTTGAAAAGGCAGGGACATTTGACGCGTTCATTCATCTGGGCGATTCCCAGATGTCCCTGAGCTCCTTAAGGGAGCTGTGCAGCTGCCCGGTGTATGCTGTTTCCGGAAACTGCGACATGGACAGGGCTCTTCCGGGCAGCATCGTGCTGGAGCTGGGAGGCCGCAAAGCATATCTGACACACGGCCACAGGCAGTTTGTCTCCTCCGGTCCGGACCGCGTGATAGCGGAAGCAGAGCAGAGCGGCTGTGATGTCGTAATGTTTGGCCATACGCACATGCCTCTCATCGACTATACATATCCGGGGATGCTGATCCTGAATCCGGGAAGTGTATCCCTGCCCAGGCAGCCGGGGTATGAGAAGAGCTATATGATCATTGAGATCACGGACGGCAGATGGAAGCCGGATGTTTTTTTCCTGTAAATGCGGATGCGGATGGCGCGCCTTCCCCGGTCCGCTGCCCAGGCATCACCTCCGTCATTAAGAGAAAAGCACGTAGAAATGCTGTTTCATAAAAGAGTTGACTTTTTAAAAAGCATAAAGTATAATCGGTCTTGCGTCTGAGGTTCAGGATCGACGATAACGGGGTGTAGCTCAGCTTGGCTGGAGCGCCTGGTTTGGGACCAGGAGGCCGCAGGTTCGAATCCTGTCACCCCGACTGTTATATGCGGGTGTAGTTCAGTGGTAGAACACTAGCCTTCCAAGCTAGATATGTGGGTTCGATTCCCATCACCCGCTTTTTTTGTTACCCGGATATTTGAGGCTGGGGATCGCGGGAGATGTATCCTTTGTTCCGGCAGACAGCCGTGAGGTTTTTGTGTTTATAAGGAGAACAGCAGAATGTACAGAAAATCATTTCTTGCAGGATTTATGATCGGCATTGGCGATATAGCGATCATGGCGTGCGACAACAGGTATCTGAGCGCGTTTCTTTTTTCGGTCGGACTTCTTGCGATCATACAGCTGCAGCTTCCGCTGTTTACAGGCAGGATCGGGAAGGTCATAGAAAAGAAAAACTATGCCGAATGCGGGGTCATGCTGGTCCTGAATGTTCTTGGCACATCAGCCGCGTGCGGCCTGTATTCTCTGATGGGTAATTATGAAAAGGTTGCTGAAGTGGCCGGGAACAAGTTCTCAAAGAGCCTGCCTGCGCTTTTTGTCGCGGGGATCCTGTGCAATGTGCTGATCCACATTGCAGTTACTGCCAGGCGGGAAGTCATAACGGTTCTCTGCGTAATGGGTTTTATCCTCTGCGGTTTCGAGCATTCCATTGCTGATGCGGGCTACGCGTTCCTGACCCTGAAGCCGGCATATCTTCTCGGATGGCTTCTGGTCGTACTCGGAAATGCTGTCGGCGGAATTGCCACAGAACTTCTGGTACGGGACGGAAACTGAGAAGTGCGTTAAGATGTTATGAATAAAATGAAATAACTCCTTGACAGAAAGAACAAAAGGAAGTAGAATACCTTTTGCGGGTTGCGTGAGGTGACTCATGTCCGCTGTTATGAGTCTGTAGCTCAGCTGGATAGAGCAACGGCCTTCTAAGCCGTGGGTCGGGGGTTCGAATCCCTTCAGGCTCGTTGGGTTTCTCTGATAACCGTTATGGTGGGTATAGCGTAGTTGGTTAACGCGCCAGATTGTGGCTCTGGAGACCAAGGGTTCGAGTCCCTTTACCCACCCTTTAATGGGCTATCGCCAAGCGGTAAGGCACAGGACTTTGACTCCTGCATTTCACCAGTTCGAATCTGGTTAGCCCAGTTTGGCAAAAGGCCGTTAAATTAATTGAATATGGGGTATTAGCTCAGGCGGTAGAGCACTTGACTTTTAATCAAGTTGTCCGGGGTTCGAGTCCCCGATGCCTCACGAAAGAAGGAAGGGCCTGGAAATGTTGATTTCCGGGTCCTTTTCCGGTATTGAGAATTCACCGGATCTATGGTAAAACTTTAATAGTTATCAGGCAGCCTTGGCGGAATTGGCAGACGCGCAGGATTTAGGTTCCTGTTCCTTAAGGAGTATGGGTTCAAGTCCCACAGGCTGCAGCAGAGAACCTCAGTGTATACTGGGGTTCTTGTTTTAAAGGGCAGCTGCGGATGAGCACCGCGGCGGCTGCGGCAGAAGGAGGAGCATTGCGGTATGAGGAATGTTTTGTCTGTTGAGAATATGAGGCGCAGTGACGCCTGGACCATAGAGCATAAGACACCTTCAAAGGAGCTGATGTTCAGAGCCGGAGAGGGCGTTGTCAGAGAGGGAGAGAAGCGCGGCAGGTTCGCCGGCAGAACAGCCATTGTATGCGGAAGCGGCAACAATGCGGGCGACGGGTATGTGATCGCGCTGCTTCTTGCAGAGAACAACAGGGACTGCTGCATTATCCGGACTTCGGAGAAACTCTCGGAGGATGGCGCATTTTATTATGGCAGATGCGCCGCGAAGAACATTCCTTCGGTGATGATGGAAGAAATCACGGACCTGAGCAGGTTTGACACGATCGTGGACTGCATTCTGGGAACCGGATTTCAGGGGGAACCGCGGGGATATGCCGGGAAAGCCATAGCTGCGATCAACCAGGCACATGAAAATGGCACCTATGTGATCGCTGTTGATATCAACAGCGGACTGAACGGGGATAATGGGACGGCTTCTCTTGCGGTCATATCCGACCTGACAGTCTCGGTCGGCGGACTCAAAAGCGGACAGCTTCTTAACTCTGCCACTGACTGTATTGGAGAGCTCGTGAATTGTGACATTGGAATCGAACCGCTGCTGCGGCCGTATCATCTGATGGAAGAGGAAGATATTCCTGCGCTGTTTCCTCTGCGCAGGCATGAGAGCAATAAAGCTGATTTCGGTTATGTTGCGCTGATTGGCGGATCCCTTCGCTACAGCGGCGCCATACGGCTGGCCAATCTCGCAAATTCGGCGGTTCGCTCCGGCGCAGGCGTTGTTAAGCTGGCGGTCCCCGGTGAGATCTGCATGGGGATCATGCCTCATATTCTGGAGAGCACATTGTTTCCGCTCTCATCGGAAAACGGGGATTTCCTTTTTTCGGAAGAGGAATTCGCGCAGCTTCTCCGGGGTGTAAAGACAGCTGCCTTTGGCATGGGTATCGGCAACAGTCCGGAGACCGTGAAAGCAGTCCGGTACCTGCTGAAACAGTTTCACGGGGTCCTGATTCTTGATGCTGACGGCCTGAATGCACTGTCTGTGATCCTTTCCGGTGAAGGAACGGAGATCCTCAGAAATGCTGCCTGCAGAGTCATACTGACGCCGCATCTAAAGGAATTTTCGAGGCTGAACGGCAAGACCGTGGCAGAAGTGCGTGAAAACATGATTCCTCTGGCGGAAGAGTTTGCGGCTGCCGCTGAGGTGATCGTTCTTCTGAAAGGCCCCGGTACAGTCATCACGGATGGCCGGGAAACGATCATTACCACCAGGGGCTGCCCGGGAATGGCCTCAGGAGGAAGCGGAGATGTGCTCTCGGGCATTCTGGCGGCGGTATGCGCATCAAACGCAGATGAGCTGCTTAAGGCTGCTGCGGCAGGCGCATTTATCAACGGCTATGCGGGAGAGCTTGCCCAGAAGCAAAGTAATGATGTGGTCATGAGCGCCGCGGATACAGCAGCTCATGTGCGTGATGCTCTCACAGAGCTGCTTCGCGGCAGGCCGGGCTGTTTATGAAAGATATTGTGCCGAAACATAGGCTGTTGTTCCTTCATAAACGATCTCTGCCCAGCCATCCTGTTCGCTGTAGACGGTTACTGTGTCGCCCTCAGACAGTGATCCGATGATCTCGGAGTCGGTCGACATGCCGGTACGGACATTCACGTTATCGATGGCTGTCTTTGTATAGCCTTCTTCATTTATGTCTGCTTCCGGAACAGTTTCCTGTGATGAAGCATCCTCCGCAGGCGCATCTGCCGCCTCCGCGGTATCTTCGCTTCCGGCCGGGGCCTCTTGGGAAGCGCTCTGCTGCGGAACGGATGAACCGTCTTTCACAAGGCTGATATCCTGCGTAATGCCTTTGGAGTATTTAAAATGAAGAGCGCCGCCTGTGAAGGTAAAGTCCTTGGTGTCTGCATGAGAAGCGGAAGGCAGGCTGTCTGTGCTGTCATGATCGTTGGTTGAAGTATAAACGGAATTTTCTTCAAGAGAGGCGGCATCAAAAGATCCTGTCCAGTATACAGAGCTTTCGCCGGTATCGATGCTGTTGAGGTAAACGGTGATCGAAGAACCTGTAATATCCGCAGTAAAATAACGGGAACCGGTAGCCGTATTCTGCATCCAGGAACCGGCTGCGTCGACAGCTGCGGCAGCTGAAGTGGGCGGCTGCGTTTCCGGCGCTTCTGTCTGCGCGGCAGCTGTTTCCGCCTGGGAAGCTCCGGCTGTCTCTTCCTGAGCCGCAGTCTCTGTCTGTGCTTCTGTCTGCGCCTTGGCTTCCGGCGCTTCCGTATGAATGACGATCGGATCCGCGGAGCCGGAATCGCCGGATGAAGTATCACCTGCGGCAGGGCTTTCCGGTGCTCGCATTCCGCATCCGGTGAGGCCTGAAACAGTTATGGCAAGAGTTATCAGCAGTGCTAATTTTCTCATCTGTATTCTCCTTTTGAGCGTGAAAATACATAATTTATGCATATTGTAGAAATGGATCATATACTATCTTAATGCAGTTTCAACCCAGATGCAAGAAAGAAGTTGGGAGGCATTCCGGCTTGGTTGACGCCTGCGTGCCATTGCGATAAAATAGCAGGGATATATTCTGAACGGGAGGAACGTGAATCATGACAGATTACATGAAGAAGGTGATCAGCCAGGCGCAGGAGAGCGGCATTGCTTTTGACAGTCCGGAAGATGACTGCCTGCGCATCATTTTCCCTGGGAAGAATGCGGAAAGTATTGCGGTGGATATCTATTTTTCCGAGACTGAGAATAATGTCGTTGAGCTGATCTGCTTCGGGATTGCTGCATTTGCGGATGACAGGCTCCAGAATGGACTGGTCCTGTGCAATGAGCTGAACAGAAAAAACAAATGGGTCAAGTTCTGCCTTGATTCGGACAATGACCTTCTCTGCAAGATAGATCTTTTTGTCAAGGAAGGAAGCTGCGGCGAGGAGTGCATATGCCTCGCGCGCAGGATGGCCGGCCTGGTGGATGATCACTATCCGGACATCCTGCAGGCAATGTGATCATCAGAGCTCTTCCCGGGCTGCGTAAGGCAGGAAGCCTTCACCGCGGACTTCGGACGCATTGACAAGGATCATGAAAGCATCCGGGTCTGTCTCAGAAACAAGCTCGCGCAGGTGAACGATCTCCTTTTTGGAGACAGCGCACATGAGAACGGGTTTTTTGCTTCCTGTATACATGCCTGTTCCGTGCAGCATGGTAACGCCGCGCTGCATTTCATTCATGATACGATCCGCGATCGTATCATAATGATCAGAGATGATGTAAGTCATCCTGGCGTTTTTGATACCACTCGTGATCTCGTCTGCGACAGCGCCGGCAAGCACAACGGAGATGATTGCGTAAAGCGTCAGCGGGATACCGAAAATGAATGCTGAAAAAACTATGATCGCGCCGTCAAGGAACGGAAGAATGCGGGCCACGCTCAGGTACGGAAGCAGACGCTGAAGGAGCGCTGCAAGCGTATCTGTTCCGCCTGTCGTTGCTTTTCCGTTCAGGACCAGGGCTAGGCCGACTCCCATGATCACTCCGCCGAAAACGGACGTCAGTAGAAGATCATCGGAAGCGAGAGAAAGCTCGGGAATCCAGAAAAGATGGATAGAGAACAGCACGGCTGCGATAAAGGTCCTTCGCATGAATTTCCATCCCCGCAGAAGTATGGAAAAAAGAATCAGCGGGACGTTCAGGATGATGTTTGTCAGCCAGAGCGGTATCCCGCCTTTGACAACAGACAGAGTCAGATGACGGATTATGATGGCCAGTCCGGTAAAACCGCCGGGGATCATCTCTGCCGGAGAATAGAACAGATTCGTGGCAGCAGCCATAAGAAGCGTTCCGGCAAAGATCCGGAGCAGATCTTTTCTTCTTTCGGAAAACAGCGTTTTTTCCATAGTAAACCTCCGAGTTTGATATCAGTCTATTCAGTGTACCACGAATAGCAGCTCTGCTCAAATCTTCTTTTCTTTTCCACGTTGCAATTCCGCTTCCGGCAGGATATGATAAAGTGTATTTTGTATTGCCCGGTCCGGGTGTTATTATTCAGGAGAAATAATTATGTATGATGTGATCGTGATCGGATGCGGCCCTGCAGGGCTGTCTGCAGCTGTAAATGTACGACAGAGAGGCGGAAGCGTTCTGTGCGTTGGCCTGTCTCCGGAAAATAATCCGTTGTGGAAGGCAGAGCGGATCGACAATTACCTTGGCTTTCCGGGACTGAGCGGCAGGGAGATGATGGAGGTCTTCCGCAGACACGCGCAGGACATGGGCGTTGAGTTCTGCGAGGAGAGGGTGCTGAACACTTTCCAGAGCGGGGATACCTGGATGATCAGCGCGGGCTCGGATGTATTCGAAGCTTTCAGCCTGGTCTTCACAGGCGGCATAACGAGAGGAAAAAAATATCCGGGCGAGGAGGAACATCTGGGAAGCGGCGTCAGCTACTGCGCTACGTGCGACGGCATGATCTACAAGGGAAAACCTGTCACTGTGATCGGCTTCGGCCCGGCAGATGTGAAGGAAGCTGAGTTCCTCCGGGGGATCGGCTGCAAAGTCAGCTATTTCGAAAAACCCGCGAAGGTGGAGATCCCGGGCTCCGGCATTGTAACATCTGTGCTCGTGGACGGCGAAGAACTGGAAACCGCATGCGTGTTTATCCTGAGACCGTCGCTTGCGCCGACCGCGTTGTTCCCCGGTCTTGAGCTGGAAGGCAATTATATAAAGGTCGACCGGGAAATGGCAACGAATCTTCCTGGTCTCTATGCCGCCGGTGACTGCACGGGAACACCTCTGCAGGTTTCCAAGGCCGTAGGAGAGGGGCTGGTTGCCGGACAGAAGGCAATGGCTTATGCCGTGCGTATTAGGAAAGAAAAGGAAAACTGAAAGATCATGAAATATCGGGAGGATCTTCCGGACGGGTACATGCTTCGCTGGGAGGGAAATCTTCTACGGGACCGGAAAACTCTTTTGATCGTCAATCTTCTGAGTTCTGGCCTTTTTGTGCTGATGACTGCCTTCGGCGTCCGCCGGATGCTTTCCATGCGGCCGGTTCCTGTTCTGGAGCTTGGGTTCCGGGAGTATTTTGTGTGGATGGTCATAGTGATCATCGGAAGCATTCTGCAGATCCTGCTTCATGCGCACGCGCATGCGGTCTTCTGCGGATGGGTGAGCCGGAAAACATGTGTGTTCGGTTTCAGAAAGATGTACGTGTATGCTGCCGGCGGCGGTTATTTCAGCAGAGAAACGTTTATTGCAATTGAGCTGCTGCCGTTTATCCTGCAGGCGCTCGCGCTCTGGTTTCTTCAGCTGACCCTGCAGCCGGTTTTTTCGGCAGCGGCGTTTATCGTGCAGATCGTGAACGTTTCAGGGTCTGCAAGAGAGTTTTATACAGCCTTTATGCTGCTTCTTGATCCAAAGGCCAGATGGGTCATGGATGAAGGACTGGTCATCCGTGCCTACGGGAAAGGCAGTGAATTCCCGGTCTGACGGGAGTCGGGCATTTTACGAAAAGGACAGCAGGTTCCCCGATCAGCCGGGAACAGCGCATTAACGGAAAGGAAACAGTAGAATATGAATATAGTATGCCTTGATCTTGAAGGAGTGCTTGTACCTGAAATATGGATCGCTTTTTCGGAAGAGAGCGGGATACCGGAACTGCGCAGAACAACGCGCGATGAGCCGGATTATGATAAACTGATGCGGTGGAGACTCGGGATCCTGAAGGAACACGGGCTTGGCCTTCCGCAGATCCGGGAGACGATATCAAGAATCGAGCCGCTGCCGGGAGCCAGGGAGTTCCTCGATGAGCTGCGTTCATTTACGCAGACGATCATCATCAGTGATACATTCGAGCAGTTTGCCGCGCCTCTGATGGAGAAGCTTGGCTGGCCGACGATCATGTGCAATACGCTTTCAGCGGCTCCTTCGGGAGAGATCACCGGGTATCAGATGCGCTGCAGTGAGTCAAAACTGACAACAGTGCGGGCCCTCCAGTCGATCGGATATGATACGATAGCAGCGGGTGACAGCTTTAATGACCTCGCAATGATCAGGGCGGGAAAGGCCGGCTTTCTGTTCCGCAGCACGCCTCAGATCATTCGGGACAATCCGCAGATACCTGCGTTTGAGGAATATGATGATCTGCTCGCGGCGATCCGCAGCGCCTGCAGCTGAGGGAGAACCGGAGAAAAGTTTTCTTAAGAATTGTAAAACGGCGCACGTCTGGCTTAAATTGTGTTATGATAAGCTAAATGTGCGCCGTTTACGCATGGGATCGCTGCCTCCGCCGATGGCAAGACGGGGCGCTGGTCCTGAGGAAGCGGTGCTGATATCATAGAGACCGGCAGGTACCGGCCATGAATGTTTTATAGTAATAATAGCAGGGGAGACCTATTTACTGTGAGGACACATACAGGAATTAAAATACTGATTGCATTTCTTTTTCTTGCGCTGGCAGGAACGATCGCCGGCGGTTTCGTATATCTGAAATCCCAGTCGCAGAGGGCCGGATTTCTTCCGGAAACAACTGTGAACGGCTATGACGTCTCGGATAAGACGCCTGCGCAGGTCGCGCAGATAATGATTGCGGATTACAGCGCGCCGAAGGTCGTTCTTAATGAAAAAGGAGAAGAGGCCGCGTCCGGATCCCTGGCGGATTTCGGTTATACGGTCGATGCATCATCGCTCCAGGATCAGATCGAAAAAGTGTTTTTAAAGCAGAATGAGGATATCTTCGCGCTTGTTGAAAGCCTCATGCACGGGAACAGCTTTGATGTCACTGTGCCTTTCGTATATGATTCATCTGTCCTGAAAAGCAAAGTGAGTGCCGCTTCCCTTCCGGCTGAGCGTTTTCCGTCCGTCAATGCGGAACTCAAATTTGATGATAAGAAAAGTGAATACTACATTGAGCCTGAGATCTACGGAAATGAATTTGAGGATGCCGAGCTGCAGAATTATGTAAAAGAGAAACTGGATCAGCTCGTTTCGGGACCGGGTCCCGGGAAAGACATCTCTGTAGATTTCCCGGAGAGTCTTTATATTCTCCCGGAAGTCACTTCGGATGATCTGCAGCTGAACAATCTGGCTAACCTCTATAATCAGTTTACAAAGGCAAAGATCACATATCTTTTCGGATCCGAGAAGGTGGTGCTTGACTGGAATACGATTCAGAAGTGGGTGTGGATCGAGAACGGCGAAGCACATCTGGATGAAGAAGCAATCTATTCCTACGTCGTTTCGCTGGCGGCAGAGTATAATACCCGGTATTATCCGAGAACGTTCAATACGTCCATCGGTACGACCATATATATTGAAGGTGATTATAATACATATGGGTATACTGTGGATGAAGATGCTGAATTCTCACAGCTGCTTGGCGATATTAAGGCGAACACATCTACGGAGCGGGAACCGATCTATTATTCGACGACGATGGACGGCTTTGCCACCCCGGTCTACTACGCGAGAGACGGGAAAAATGATCTGGCCGGCAATTATGTTGAGGTCAACCTTTCCATGCAGCATCTCTGGTTCTACAGGGATTACCAGCTCGTGGTCGAGAGTGATCTTGTATCCGGATGTGTAGCGAAAAAGACAGAAACGAATACAGGCGTATTCCCGCTTGCATTTAAGGAGAGCCCGTCGACTCTGAGCGGAGACGACGGCCCGAACGGATACAGCGTTGAAGTTCAGTACTGGATGCCGTTCAGTGACGGGCAGGGACTGCACGATGCTTCCTGGAGAGGTTCCTTCGGAGGAAATGTGTACCAGAACAGCGGTTCTCATGGCTGTATTAACCTCCCGCTGTACGCGGCGCAGGCGATCTATAACCAGATTCAGGCAGGTATGGCGATCATTGTCTACAAATAAATTACAGCTGTGCGGAGGATGCTATGTCTCTGATCATAAAAAACGGAAGGATCATGGATCCTGTCACCGGCAGAAATGAAATGGCTGATATTCTGATCACGGATGGACGAATCGAAAAGATCGGACTGCCGGCGGATATCAGCGCAGAGCGCGTGATCGACGCGGGAGGAATGATCGTTGCTCCGGGTCTTATGGATGCCCATGTGCATTTCCGGGATCCGGGTCAGACATACAAGGAGGATATTTTTTCCGGCTGCAGGGCAGCGGCCAGAGGTGGTTTTACACGGGTCCTCTGCATGGCGAATACAAAGCCGCCTGTAGATACTCCGGAAACGCTTCGTTTCTGTCTTGAACGGGGAAGACAGACAGGAATCCGTATGGAACAGGCGGCCTGCCTGACGGCGGGGATGCGCGGGAAAGAGCTGACCAATATGGATGAACTTGCTGCGGCAGGGGCAGCTGCTTTTACGGATGACGGGCTTCCCGTCATGGATGAAAAGCTGCTGCTGCAGGCAATGAGAATCGCGAAGCGGCTTGACATGACCATCAGTCTTCATGAGGAGGATCCTCTGTTTATAAAGGCGGCTGGCGTCAACAGAGGTGAGGTGTCAAGGCAGCTGGGATACGGCGGCGCGGATGCGGCGGCGGAGGATGTCATGGTTGCGAGAGACTGCATGCTTGCCCTTCATACGGGAGCAAGGGTCTGCATCCAGCATATCAGCTCAGCCAATTCTGTTGAGATCGTAAGGACAGCAAAAAGGCTTGGCGCCGATGTTCACGCGGAGGCGACACCGCATCATTTTACGCTGACAGAGAAGGCAGTACTCTTTTACGGAACGAATGCGCGGATGAATCCGCCTCTTCGTACAGAAAAGGACAGGCTTGCGATCATTGATGGCCTGTGTGACGGTACTATTGATATGATCGTTACGGATCATGCTCCTCACAGCAGGGAAGAGAAAAACAAGCCTCTTGACCAGGCACCGAGCGGGATCATCGGTCTGGAGACTTCGCTTGCGCTTGCGATCCGGTCGCTCGTCGAACCCGGTTACCTGACAATGATGGAAGTCCTCCGCCTTATGAGCACGAACCCGGCGCTGCTTTACCGGATGGAACCTGCCAGTGTGCGGGAGAATGCGGCGGCTGACCTTGTGATCTTTCGCCAGGATGAGGAATGGACTGCAGATACGTTTGTATCAAAGGCAGCCAACAGTCCGTTTGCGGGCTGGAAGCTGCCCGGCAGAATACATTACACGATCTGCGGCGGGAACATCGTTTACGAACAAATCTGATTCTATCTGCATTTCTGATAAAACCGATTCATCTGAATGAACTGTGATTATTCGGATCTGCCCTGATACGGCTGCGGCAGTATGGGACTTTGTGCCTTTTCCGCATGCCTTTTATGAAAGGGAATCTGAATGATGCTGAAAAAACAAATGAATATTCTGGCTGCAGCCTGCAAGTTCCTCGCGGCTGCAGCAGTAACTGCCGGCATGCTTTGCAGCCGGGCGGAAGGGATGGAGGATACAGGGCGTCTTCTCGACGCAGTGCTGGTGATCGACTGCAGCGGATCACTGGATCTGCCTGTGACCGGAACAGATCCTGATAAGCTCGCGCTCGAAGCTGCCGGTCTTTTTTCTGATATGGCGCAGGCAGAAAAAACGAGGATCGGTATCGTCGCTTTTTCTGACAAAATTGAAATGGAGATACCGCTGACGCCTCTCTCTTCAGAAAAAGACCGTATGGACATACGGGGCGCGATCCGTTCTCTGGATTTTGACTATACCGGCGATACCGACCTTGGAAAAGCAGCCCTCACGGCTGCGGAAATGTTTGATCGCAGCGCTGCCGGACCCGGAACAGAGGACCAGGGAACGCAGGATTCCGGAAATCAGAGAGCCAGGGCGATTCTCTTTTTTACTGACGGATGGATCGACCTGCCGAAGGCAGCTGACCCTGAGGAAGCGGAGAAGGCATCCCGGAAGGAGCTCTCAGAAGCCCTCCGAAAGTCCCGGAACGAGGACATCCGTGTGTACACTGTCATGCTGGGAGAAGGCGGCGCATCCTTTGACCAGGCATTTGAGGAGAGCCGTATATTTCACATTGCCAGGGCCAGTGAACTGCCTTCGGTTTACCTGGATATCTTTGCGGAACTGATTGGAGCGAGACCTGTATCTGACGGCATAGAGGACATTGAGATCCGGGAGCCGGGGACAGTTTCCGGTACGGATATTACCATTCCGCCGGCACCGGAAGGAAGTATTGAGGAGGCAAATGTGATCCTGATCAGCCAGAAGCCTCTCGCGCAGATCAGTATGTATGATCCGGACGGGACCAGGCTGGATCCTCAGATCTTCATGTCAGCGCACTACAGTCTGGTCAAGCTGATAAAACCTTCCGGCGGAACATATCATCTGGATGTCCTTGGCGGGGAACCCTGTACGGTCAATGTAAACCTGCTTCTCAATTCTTCCGTTATCCTGAGGTGTGCCGTCAGCGACAGCAGGGATGAAGGAAAGGCGCAGATCAGAGCATGGCTCGAGCATGGCGGAGAACAGATCACGGATCCGCAGATCTGCGGAAACTTCCGTGTGACCGCAGTCCTGAAAGACCCGGAGACAGGGAATGAAACGGATCATGAGCTTGCTCTTCGATTCGTGGATGGCTGCTTTACGGCGGATACGCCGGTACCTCCGGGAAAGCGCATTCAGGTCAGGGTCCACGCTCAAAGCGAGAACACAGAGAGGTGGGCGGAAGCGGAGGAGTACCGGAATGACAGGTACCCTGATATCATCTGCCGCGAACCGAAGGATGAGATCGTATTAAAAGGCCTTTTCCCCGGAAAAGAATACTGTGAGATTCTGCTGAACGATTACTATCAGGCGTGGGATGGTTCTTCGCTCAGCTGGGAGGTGGAAGCTGACAGCGACAGTATAGCTTTCCGGGAAGAAAATGATACGCTTTTTGTTACAGGAAGATCACGCGGATCCGTCTGCCTTTCGGTCACGGCTGCGGACCGGTACGGGAATCATGCGACACAGGTGTTTTCCGTGTCTGTGCAGACAGTTTTTCCGTCCGCACGCGCGGCTGTGCTGGCTGCATTCGCGGCGGGAAGCTTTATAATTGGCACAGCCATCGGTCTGACTGCCCTGATCAGGCTGATAATGAGAAACGGAACGACCAGGCAGCACGGGTGCATTGTGTATTCGTTTCGTGCGGAAGGACTGTTCCTTGGCGGAGAGCAGAGCCGCTGTGATCTGGCGGGAATGGAAAAAAGGCGTGAAGACCTGAGCCGGATGGCTGTGCCGGGAAAAGGCAGAGGCGGGCTGCGTGTGCCTGCGCGGGAAGTATTCCTGTGCAGGGGGATAAATGCATATACGGTCCGCTGCAGGAACAGGTCGTGCAGGCTGCTTACGGCAGGGGGCACAGAAACTGAAAAAGTAAAACTGGACGGTAAGACACGCTTTCAGGTGCGCTGGGAGGAGAATGGCAGAAGGACTGAAATGATATGCCTGTATATTCCCGGGGACAGCGCAGAATGCACAAAAGAATAATTGCTTTTTATATGAAGTCTCTACTTTACATGCGGTTAAATACAATCTATAATCGTAAAAGTGAAATCGATATCACAGCTCTGGAAAGGCAGACATTTCACAAATTCAGAACATTATGTGAAAAGGACAGGGACATGAAAAAAACGGATATGGTCTATAGGGATCGTTTTGAGAAACATAAGGATGAACTTCGCTGGCTCTATATGGAATTATATGACAACGGTTCCATGTACGCGGAACTCTGCAGCCGGATGGAAGAGTTTTATCAGGAGAGAAGCAGCGGCCTGAAGAAGCTGGATCAGGCCAGAGAAGCTGATCCCGCCTGGTATAAAAGCAATGATCTTCTTGGAATGATGCTCTATATCGATAATTTTGCAGGCGATATCAAGGGCGTAAAAAGCAAAATACCCTATCTGCAGAAGTGCGGTGTCAATTATATTCATCTGATGCCGTTCCTTGAGACTCCGGAAGGCCGTTCTGACGGAGGTTACGCTGTCAGTGACTTCAGAAAGGTGCAGGAACATCTCGGGACCATGGAGGATCTGGAAGATCTTACGGCTGCCTGCCATCGCAGGAAGATCAATGTCTGCATGGATTTTGTCATGAATCATACTTCTGAGGACCATGAGTGGGCAAAGAAAGCCAGAGAAGGCGACGGCGAGTATATGAGCCGCTATTTCTTCTATGACAATTATGAGATTCCTTCCAGATATGAGGAAACTGTGCCCCAGGTCTTCCCGACGACTGCGCCCGGGAACTTTACATGGCTCGAGGAATGCGGCCATTATGTAATGACCACGTTCTATCCGTACCAGTGGGACCTGAATTACGGAAATCCGAGAGTATTCAATGAGATGATGTATAACTTCCTTTATCTTGCGAACAAAGGAATTGATGTCATGCGCATTGATGCTGTTCCCTATATATGGAAACAGCTGGGAACGCAGTGCAGAAATCTTCCTCAGGTACATACGATCGTCAGGATGATGCGTATGATCTCAGAGATCGTGTGTCCGGGCATCCTTCTTCTTGGTGAAGTTGTTATGGAACCGGAAAAGGTCGTTCCGTATTTCGGGACAGTGACCAAGCCGGAATGCCATATGCTCTACAATGTTACGACCATGGCAACGACATGGCATACAGTCGCTACCAGAAATACAGGACTTCTGAAACGCCAGCTGGACATCATTGATTCATTGCCGAAGGATTATGTGTTCCTGAATTATCTGCGGTGTCATGATGACATCGGCTGGGGACTGGACTATGCCAGCCTGCGGAGCGAAGGCATTGATGAGGTCTGCCATAAGAAGTATCTGAATGATTATTTCCGCGGTTATGCCGGTTCCAGCAATAGCCGCGGTGAGCTCTACAATGAGGATTTCGTAACTGGAGATGCCCGGTTCTGCGGCACGACAGCCTCCATGTGCGGCATCGAGAGAGCCGGATTTGAAGAGAATGAGGCTATGATGGACAGCGCGATCCGTCTGGACCTTATGCTGCACGCATACATGTTCATGCAGTCGGGTATTCCGGTCCTTTACAGCGGCGACGAGATCGGCCAGGTCAATGATTATACATATAAGGACGATCCGAACAAGGCAGCTGATTCGCGCTACATCCACCGCGGCAGAATGCGCTGGGATCTTGCGAAGAAGATCAGCGACAGTACAAGCGTTGAAGCAAGGATATTCAACGGGCTGAGAAAGCTGGAGACGATCCGCCGCAATGAAAAGGCTTTTGTGACGACTGCTGACACATGGACTCTTGATACGTGGACAAAGGAGATCCTGGGCATCGGAAGATATTATGACGGAGATAAGATCATCGGCCTGTTCAACTTCAGTGAGCACGACTGTACGGCATGGATCGATGAGAAGGATGGGGAGTATGAAGATCTCCTGACAGGAAAACGGATGAAGGCGAGCGGAGTAGATGTTCCGGCATACGGCTTCTGTTACCTGAAATGGCTGGGTAACGAGTAGATCATGTTCCGCTGCGGAAAATACGGAGAAAATGAATGAATATAGCGGAAATAGCAAAGCTGGCAGGAGTATCCAGCGCTGCAGTTTCTCGATATTTTAATAACGGCTATATATCCGAGGCGAAAAAAGAAGCCATTCGCAAAGTGGTCGAGGAAACAGGATATCATCCTTCCATGCAGGCACAGACACTGCGTACCCGGAAAACAAAGCTCGCCGGGGTGATCGCTCCGAAAATGTCTTTTGATCATGTAGGAAAGATCATAGATGGCATACATATGCAGTTTGAGGAGGACAATTACGGAATGCTCCTGGCGGTGACAGGAGATGAACCGGAAAAAGAGCCATATTATCTGGATGAATTCGACAAGCGGGCAGACGGGGTGATCCTCATCAGCACTGTGATCACTCCGGAACACAGAAAAAAGATCCGAAATCTGTCTGTTCCGATCGTGATGATCGGACAGCATCCGGAAGGCTACCCATGTGTATATTATGATGATTGCCGGGCGACCTATGACCTGACGCGGAAAGTGCTTCAGAAGGAGAGGAGCAGACTGGTGTTTCTGGGTATCCAGCTTCAGGATCCTGCTGCCGGACGGGAGCGTTTGCGCGGATATGAACAGGCTGTCAGGGATGCCGGTTTTCCCGAACTGGCTGAGAGATATCTTGTGTCTCCGGTCTCCGTGGAAGCCGGAGCGGAAAAAATGAACAAGGCGCTCGATCTGTTCGGAGTACCGGACGGTGTGGTGTGCGCGGCTGATGAGATCGCCGCCGGAGCTTTGCGCTGCCTGCTTGATCACGGGATCCGGGTACCGGAAGACACAGTGGTCGCGGGACAGGGAGATTCCGAATTGATCCGCGCCGCGGGCCATGATATATTGACAGTGCATTATTCCTATGAAAGAAGCGGTGAGCTGGCGGCAAGGATGCTTGTCAGAATGATGAAAGGCGGACAGGATGTTCCGCAGGAAGTCATGCTGCCGCATCATCTTGTGGAGCCGGGACAGAGCTGAACAAAGGCTGTCACCAGTGCAGCAGA
>CADCOP010000243.1 GCA_902803065.1 uncultured Lachnospiraceae bacterium
AAAATTGTAAAGGAGCCGGGCATAGTGCCCGGCTCCTGCAGTTTTGTATTAAAATTCTTATAGCTTGGTTTTTATGATTTTATGCCGCTCAGGCGCTTTTTCTCTCCTGCTCTTCTTCATCCTCGCTAAGCTCTCTGAAGAACTGCATCAGGTGTCCTTCGTCTTCAGGGCTGGAGCAGAAGACTTCGAATTCATCTCCGTGATCCTTGCAGAGCTCACCGATGGCTACATAGCGGGAGATCACGCTCTTTAAATTAAATTCTTCGCGCCCGTCTGTGGAACGGAGATATACATCATATTTACATTTATCTACAGCTTTGATCAGGCTTTCTACATTTTTCGCATTTTTTAAAAGCATCATAGTTTTCACGTCCTTTCATGCGCCGGAGTCATATCTGTTGTTCTTCCGGTACAGTGACATTATATTTTATTTTATTGATTGTTCACCATGCTGAATGTATAATAATGCCAGCTATGATTGTGCTGTACGCACAAAGGAGGAAAACAGATGGATCTGCCATCATTTATTGATGATTTTCTGCATACCGGAGGATTGCAGCTTCTTTCAAAGGATATTTTCGAAATGTTTGACTGCCCTGTTATGATCATTGATGTGGCGTTCCGGGTCATTTCCTGGTATCATTCCGGAGATTTTCAGGATAAACCCTTCCAGGGAAGTGTTGACCGGGGAGAACTGTCTTATGAGATCGGGTCAGCGTTTCTGGGGGATCATCCGTCCGCAGGGGATGCGGCTCAGTTTATTAAACTGAAGGACAGTCCGTACCGGCGGAGATTTTCGATGCTGAAGGCAAATGACATACATGTAGGCTACCTTATTCTTGTGGATATTCATGACAGGCTGGAACAGGAGGATCCGCAGACCTTTGCCAGGATCGAGGCTGTCCTTGCAAAGCAGATCCTGATCCGTCTCAGCCATGACAGCCAGTTGAAGGATTCCGGGGAGGCAGTGCTGCTTCATCTTCTCGAAGGCAAATTTGCCAGCGAGCCGCTGTTTCGCCTGCAGGCGGAAGCTTCCGGGCTTTCGCAGTTTCCTCCTGTCCGGTTTGCGCTTCTGGATCTTGAGCTCTATCAGACCGCACAGCATACGGAGAACGCGCTGAGAAGCGCGGTCCGCAGGCAGTTCCCGGACAGCCGTATCCTGCTTTTCAACAGTAATCTTCTTCTGTTCCTCCGGAAGGAACCGGAACAGAAGAAGGCGGAGGAGTTCTGCCGCCGGTACAGCGTGCGCATGGTCTTCTCTCCCAGGATCCATAACCTGTTTCATCTGCCGCAGGCCTACGCTTCCACTCATGAGATTCTTGAATTCCTGATCCTTCATGTGCACGGAGCTTTTGCAGTATATGCCGAGCCGTTTTACGGACTGATGATGTTCCGCCATCTCTCATCGCGCAAGGATCTGGTCCTTCCGGCTGTGCGGGCGATGGGGAGACATGACATGGAGGAGGGAAGTCTGTACTGCCTGACGCTGTACACATATCTGTGCTGCCATCATTCCCTGCAGGAGACCTGCGCCCAGCTGTTTACCCACCGAAATACGGTCCTCTACCGCATTAGGAAAATGAAGGAGGAGTATGGGATACCGCTGGAAGATCCGGGCCAGCACGCGGCGCTTCTGATGTCCAGTGCGCTGATGCTGCTTTCCCATGATCCGGATGCTCTGCTTCCCGATGTTTCGAAGCTGTGACGGAAGGGCCGTTCTGCTCTGACCTTATTTCGGAAAAAGCCGGATTTATGGTATAATGGCTGAGAAAACGGGTCGTTTATCAACAGGGGAGGATCTATGAGCGAGGCATTTGTAAGAATCGATCTGCACGGGCTGCGGCAGGAGGAGGCGCGAAGGGTCATTGACAGGGCGATCGCGTCCGCGGGGCCGTTCACATATCAGCTGCATCTGATTCACGGGTACAACCGCGGGACCAGCCTGCGAAGCATGATCAGGGACTGGTATCAGTATGACAAAAAGGTAAAGCGCATCATCCCCGGTGATAATCCGGGCATTACCGTTCTTGTCCTTAAGGAGCTGTACTGAGAGTTATGCCGCCGGAGCGGCAGATTTGGAGGAAGGTATGATTCAGCCGGAGCTGGCCCGGAGATTTATTGGGCAGGTCATGAAATATACAGATTACAATATCAATATCATGGATGAAAACGGTGTGATCATAGCGAGCCGGGATCCGGGAAGAGTCGGTACGTATCATGAGGCCGCGGACCGTATCATCCGTGGAACAGAGGAAGTGCTGGTGGTCCGGGATGAGAAGATGTTTCCCGGCGTGCTTCCGGGAATCAACATGGCCATCATGCACGAGGGACGCCGGGAAGGCGTTGTAGGCGTGACCGGGGATCCCGATCAGATCCGCGACATTGCCATGATCATCCGCCTGGCTATTGAATCGATGCTCCGCTATGAAAAGCAGCAGGAGGAGAAGCGCCTGCGCAGAAGCCGGAGGGATCATCTGCTGGACCTTCTGACGCAGTCCGAATTTGCCGATCCGGCGGAGATCCGCTCCCTTGCGGGAGGATTGGGGATCGAGGAAACATATGTCAGGATTCCTCTTCTGTGCCGGATCATCGCGCCGCAGGAAGGAAGGGGGATGCAGGCGCTGGAACTGCTCAGGGCAGGCGGAGACTGCGGACCACAGGACCTGGCCTATGTCACGGACGATACACATGTCCTCATGTTTAAGACTCTGAAAACAGAAGGAACCTGGATCACGGATATGCGGGAGCAGATCAGGGAATATCTGGAGCCTGTTCTGCGGAAGATGAAGGAAAGCGGCATAAAAGCTGTGTTCTATGCCGGAACGGCGCAGGAGAGCTTCCCCAGGTATTATTATGCTTACCGGCACTGCAGATGGCTGGAGACGCATGTGAAAGCACCGGAAGATATCGTCTTTTTTATGGATCACATCCGGGAGTATTCGAGGACGCTGACGCCCCGTCAGGAGCTGCAGAGGATCTTTCAGCTCTATGACGGTATGTTTACAGGCAGCGAAAAGGAACAATTCATACAGATGGCCCTCGCGCTCGAGGAGGAGAATTACAGCCTGACAAAGGCTGCTCAGAAACTGTATCTTCACAAGAATACGCTGGCCTACCGGTACAACCGCATGAAGGAACAGCTGGGGATCGATCCGCTTGAGAGCGCGCAGGACCGGAGATTTCTGGAGCTCCTGGCGCTTTATCTGGCTGAATAAATTCAGGAACGCCTCGGCGTTCTTGCCGCGACGCGCATTTTGTGTCAGAAACACAAAGTGCTGCGTCTTTTTTATGTTTCCGGAGATTTCAGGAAAACAGGAAAAATCATATAATACGGATAAAGATATCGTACTGGCAAACGTAAAATTCAAATACAGAGTTTATAATATCAGTTTCGGAAAAAGGAGGAGCAGCAGAATGAAATTCGTATTCGCATCTGATTCTTTCAAGGGGACAGTAACCAGCGCGCAGACCATCGAGATGCTCACAAAGGCTGCAAATGAAGTGTTCGGACCGTGTGAGACCGTCGGCGTTCCGGTAGCGGACGGCGGCGAGGGGACGACGGAAGCCGTGATTCTTGCGAGAAACGGAGAAAAAATATACGCGGATGTACACGGGCCTCTGATGGAAATGGCACAGGCTTTCTACGGCAGGCTCAGTGACAGCGAAGCAGTTCTTGAGATGGCGCAGGCATCCGGGCTTCCCATGGTTCCTGAAGAACTCAGAAATCCTCTGAATACGACCACATACGGGACCGGCGAACTTGTGCTTGCAGCGCTGAAGGCAGGGTACACAGACATCTCCATC
>CADCOP010000244.1 GCA_902803065.1 uncultured Lachnospiraceae bacterium
CGGAAGGAAGAATTCCTTCGGCATGATTCTCCTGTTCTCTTTCCAGATCTGCGTCATCAGCCATTTCTTAGCCTGCTCCATTGTCGCACTTCCGGAGTAAATATAAAGTCCAAGAACTGTATCTGTACCTGCCTGATAACGCAGCCTGGTCCGAAGAGACTGCTGAGCGAGGATGGGCTGCAGGCATTCCTGCGCACGGCTGATCGTCTTCTCATTCCCAACGATCTTAAAATACACGATCTCGGAAGCGTGATATATCTCCCCATCCAGATAGCTGCGATACGGGGAACGCTTCAGCTGGTTCATGACCATCTTCTCCTCCGGGCTCATCTCCCCGCGATGGAAAATGCAGGTCTTGTTGTTATGCACTGTATAGGTAAAATAGCGTATGTCGTTCTGGTCCATGAGCGCCCGCAGACGAGCCGAATCCTCCTGTGTGATCGGCTCCGTATGGAGATAAACTCCCTCATCTGCATCATAGATACCCGCCCCGTCCATCACAATCAGGGGAATGTTCAGGCGGACCTGGCTCATCTGCATAGTAAAGAAAGCCGGCGCATGCTCCGACATCAGGCAGATCTTCGCTCCGTCATTATACAGAGAATTCAGGCGGAACAGAACAGCCGGCGGTATCTGCGCGAAACGGTCAGGCACCATGTCGCCGGAGCGCAGGAAGTATATCTTGCTTTGATCTTTATGCCTTGGCAGCCGCAGTACATTGACAAAAATGGCAACAGCCGTGCCGATAAACACATCCAGCACGCGCAGTGCTGCGCTGTGGAACGGCTCGTCGATTTCCGGGAAAGCAATGACGATACACAAAAAGACGATCGCAGCCAGATTGGAAGCATCCGTAATGCGAAGCACCACCGTTGTATACAAGGACATCATCACCCCCGCCGCCATCAATGTGTATAATATCAGCTGATTCTGCCCCAGTGCCGGCACAGCAAGCAGCAGAAGCAGCAAAAGGATTCCCCATACCGTTCCGACCAGAGTGCCGGTAAAGCGATTGAAGGCAAACGTACGGGTATCGCGAACATCATGCTGTATGCAGATGATGGCTGTGATGGCCGATTCCGTTGGCATCGTATCCCCTTCAAAGCCACGCAGGGCGTAGATCACCAGGCAGAGGAAAACAGCCATCGCTGTCTTGACGATTCGCCTGCCGATCCGTGGCAGGTAAATTCCCTTTTCTTCCCGCTCGCCGGTGACCTGAACCGGCAGTTTAAGGCGTTTCATGTATTCTGGTACTCCTGTTCCTGATTTTATGGCGAAATGGCTGCATCGCCGCTTTTCGCCCCAAAGAATAATGCAGTGCTTTTGATGTGCGTATTATATGCATCCAGACGAAGTTAGTCAATGAAAAAGCTTTCTTACATTTGATATCCTGATTATTCTATCATAGAATAATTCCATACCAGCGAACATTCCCATCCCGGTGGAGCGGATAATTGAGCTTTTGCTCGACAATGACGATTTTTCCGGAGCGTGCCTTCCTCATCGATATAAACGCGGTCTCCCGCGTGAAGATCCCTTTGCGTAAAGAGAGCCGGCCTTGATTATGTAATGGACTTCATCCTGGAATATGATATGATATACATATACAGCCTTGGAGATTCAGACATAAATGATGGATATCGTTGACCTGACGCGCCTGTGCGCTTCCCGCGTAAAATGTCAAGCCTCTTAAGTACTATGCTGCATAGGCCGTAATTGACTGCCAGACTTCTGATGAGGAGAGAGAGTATGAAGCAAGTAATGAAAAAAATGCTGTGTATCCTGCTGGCTTCGTGTGTGATGCTGGGAATGACAGCACAGAACGGTTTTACTGCTTATGCGGAAAGTACGAACAGTGAGGATGTTGTAAGTGAATCGATCGGCGGCGGCACCGCAGCGGATGAAGCTGGCAGCCATGAGACCGCCGGAGGTGAAACTGCCGGGGATGAGGCTGCCGGCTATGAGTCCGCCGGAAGCGAGGCTTCACTGACGGAGGCTGTCCCTGATGAAACCACGAGCAGCGAGGCTTCACTGAC
>CADCOP010000245.1 GCA_902803065.1 uncultured Lachnospiraceae bacterium
GAATAGACGGCTGGATAAGATGGCAGGCATGTGCCTGCAGTCTGTCCGGCCGTTTTTTGAATCTAAAACGATGATAAGATTTTGAAAACTGCCGGCGCATCCCTGTATCGTTGTTCCACATCGGCCTGGCGACGCCCTGTTCCTCATTTGTGCAGATCCTTATGTGCCTGGGGTGTCTGATGTGGCTGAGAAAGAGGAAGGACTGCCGGGTGAGTGGTCAATGATGACACCGGTGATCACATATGTGGGAAAATACAACATTTAATCAAAATAAAGTCCGATTAACAAACTGTATGATATACATTAGAATAAATGTATCAAAATGACATATTTTTCACAGAAATATCTCTTTTTTTTCACGTGCGAGATCCCCGGTGGACCGGGGTTTTACATGCAAATGCAATACAAAGCAACCCGTTAACTCTGTTCAAAAAAGAAAGGATCGTATATGTCAAAAGAAATTTCAAGAAAAGATTTTCTGAAAGGCATGGCGGCTACCATGGCCGGCGTTGCCGCTGCCAGCGTTTTACCGATCAGGGCGGCTGCTGAGGAAGCTGCCATTTACACTCCCGGTACGTATTCAGCAGAAGCAGACGGCTTCGGCAAGCTCACTGTTACCATGACATTTGACGAGACCAGCATCACTGACATCGTGATCGATGCGGGCAATGAAACAGCTGAGATCGGCGGTAAGGCTGCTCCTCAGCTGGCTGAGGCTATTCTGAATGCCCAGAATCCCGTGGTCGACGGTATCAGCGGCGCAACGCTGACCAGCAATGGCGTCCGCAGGGCGGCGGCTATGTGCGTGGCTGAGGCAAAGGGCGTTGACCTCGAGACCATCCTCGGCGGCGGTGAAGCAGCAGAGGAGAAACTGGATGACGGTGAAGACTGGATCGGAACAGCTCCCGAGATCGATGAGGCAGAAATCACCGAGACCCTGGAGACAGATTTCCTGATCGTTGGCGCGGGCAATGCCGGACTGGCAGCCGCTGTCTTCGCTTCTGACAACGGAATGGATTTCCTGATCGCTGAAAAAGGCGAGACCTACATGAAGACCCGCCACTGGTTCGGCGCGGTCAACTCCAAGTATACCGAAGAGGCAGGAGTTAAGGTCAATCCGCTGAGACTGATGAACGAGCTCTGCCGTTATTCATCCGGCAAGGCTGATCCCCGTGTCATCAAGATGTGGATCGATGAGTCCTACAAGACCGTCAACATGGTAGACCGTATCCTGACCGATTATGGTTATGTCTGCGATTTCACCAGCGACATCGGCGCTGATCCCACTACTGAGGATGCTTACACATATCTGGCTCCGATCGAGCATTACTATCATGCAGGACCGGATTGCTCTGAGGAAGTTGCAGCCTGGGGCAGAAACGGCATCTTCGAGGATTACATCAAGAAGGCCGGCCACGAGCCGCTCTACAACCATGAACTGGTCACTCTGGAAAAAGATGGCGACAAGGTAGTCGGCGGCATCTTCAGGGATACCGTGAATGGCAACTATGTCCGCATCAAGGCTAACAACGTTCTGCTGACCACCGGCGGCTACGCAGCTAACTTTGAGATGCTTGCTAAGCGTGATCCGATGACCTCCAGCATCGTTTCCCTGTCCTACTATGGCGCTACCAATACCGGTGATGGCATCAAGGCAGGCGCATGGGCTGGAGCTGCTCTGGATCCGGAACCGGCTTCCATGGTCTTCGACCGCGGCCTCATCGCTCCTGGCGTAGACGCAGGTCCCTTCAAGGATGAGTTCGGCAACTGGAGCTATGCAGGAACAGGCGCTCAGTGGAACTGCACAACGCAGCCGTTCCTGAAGGTTAACCGTTATGGCAGACGTGTGTACAATGAGTCTACACCTTACAATGACGGACCTTACAACGCAGCAAGCCAGCCCGGCAGAGTGCTTTGCCAGATCTTCGACAACAACTTCCCGGATGACGTTACACGCTTCCATACTCTCGGCTGCTCTGCACAGACACGTAATCAGCTGCCGCGCTTCTGGGGCACCGACGGTACCGACGGCGAAGTTCAGGAGAAGGTCGACGCAGGCCTGATCATGAAGGCTGATACCATTGAAGAACTGGCTGACAAGCTGGGATTTGAAGGCGAAGCTAAGGAGACATTCCTGGCTACGGTTGAGCATTACAACCAAATGGCAGAAGCTGGCGTGGACGATGAGTTCGGTAAGCCGGCATATCGCCTGAGCACCATCAAGGACGCTCCGTTCTTCGGAAGCTGGTATGGCGCATCTCTGCTGACGACCATCGACGGTCTTCGCATCAACGAGAAGGCTCAGGTCCTGGCAGCAGGCACCATGACTCCGATCGAAGGTCTCTATGCAGCCGGTGACTGCTCCGGCAGCTTCTTCGCAAACAACTATCCGGAGCTCTTCCCGGGCGTTGCCCTGGGTCGTTCCATGACTGAAGCCCTCAAGGCAGTCAGCGTGATCTCCGGCGTAGAAGAGTGGAAGTAAGCAGGTAACATCGGCTGAGATATGAACAATCATTTTCGGCTGAGATGAATTTGAAATGATTTTAGAAATGATTTAGTGAACGGCTCTCCGGGTCAGCAGAAACTGCCTCGGAGAGCCGTTTTATTGTCGGATAAAGTATTTCGGATATATTTTTCGGATAAAGTCTCCGGATATAGTTTACCAGATAAA
>CADCOP010000246.1 GCA_902803065.1 uncultured Lachnospiraceae bacterium
AGCTACCCGGATTTTGTAAAGGATTACCTTGACATCCTGACAGTATGGTTCAGGGATGTCCTCTATTTTAAAGCGACAAGGGACGCGGACCGGCTGATCTTCCGTGATCAGCTGCAGCTGATCCGTTCCCGCTCGCAGGTCAGCTCCTATGAAGGAATCGAGACGATCCTTCAGGCGCTCGACAAAGCCAGGCAGCGCCTGGATGCCAGCGTAAGTTTTGAACTTACGATGGAACTGCTTTTTTTGACGATCAAGGAGAACTGAATTTTATGGCAAGAGTTGTTGGCGTCCGTTTCAGGAACGCCGGTAAGATTTATACATTTGACGCGGGAGAATTTGAGATCTCCGCCGGCGGCCATGTGGTCGTGGAGACAGCCCGCGGTCTCGAATACGGAACAGTCGTCGGCCCGCTGCGCGTGGTGGATGACGAAAAGCTTCCTCAGCCGCTCAAACCTGTCGTGCGCGCGGCGTCGCCGGAGGATGAGCAGAGACTGCTGACGCTTCGCGCGAAAGAGCGGGAAGCCATGGCGATCTGCAGAGAAAAGATACGAAAGCACGATCTGGACATGAAACTGATCGATGCGGAATACACATTTGACAACAGCAAGATCCTGTTTTATTTTACGGCGGACGGCCGTGTGGATTTCCGGGAACTGGTCAAGGACCTGGCATCGGTCTTCCGCATGCGCATCGAGCTTCGCCAGATCGGCGTGCGCGATGAAACAAAGATCCTCGGCGGAATCGGCATATGCGGGCGCACTCTCTGCTGCCATTCCTACCTGACGGATTTCGCGCCTGTCTCCATCAAGATGGCAAAGGAGCAGAACCTCTCCCTGAATCCGACAAAGATCTCCGGTGTGTGCGGCAGACTCATGTGCTGCCTGAAAAATGAGGAAGAGACATACGAATACCTGAACAGCCAGCTTCCTGTTGTCGGTGAGACCGTGACGACGAAGGATGGATCGGTGACCGGAGAGGTCGCATCTATCAGTGTTCTGCGCCAGAAGGTCAAGGTCATCATCACCATAGATGATGAAAAGGAGATCCGCGAGTTTGACGCCGCGGACCTGAAATTCCGTCCCAGACGCCGGAAGGGAAAGGATGAGCCTTCCGGAAAGAAAGGCGGAAAAGGACGAAAAGGGCAGGACGGCAGGGAGCCGTGGCAGAGTGCAGCCGGAGAAGAAATGCAGGATCCGGATATCATGGATGAAGAGAGCTGGGACGATGTGCCTGCAGAGTCTGCCGAACCGGAAGATGAATATGCAGCCGTGGGAGAAAGCGCAGGCGAAGCAGCATCCGGGCAGGATCCGGAAGATGAGGCCCGTGAGAAGAACCGGCGCAGAAACGAATCCCGCAGGAACCGAAGAAAGAGATCCGAGCGGAAGGAAAAGGAAGCCGGAGAAGCACGTGAGGGCGTAAGCGCGCAGCAGCAGCGCGAGCGCGCGGGAGAAGACAGAGAAACGCACGGAAGTGAAGAACCGCCGCTGAAGGAAAGCAGCGAACAAAGAGCGAAAGACGGCGGCGAAAGACCGGAGCGCAGGCCAAGGCGGCGCAGGTCATCCAGACGGCGCGGCCAGCAGGAAAACAGTGAACAAAACGGCAGTCAGAGCAATACTGCCGGTGGTCAGAACGGAAATAACCAGAGTGGAAATACCCATACAGAATGAATTGCTGAAAGAAGGCGAGCGCCTGGACGATCTGCAGAGAAATGACCTTCGGATCATACAGAACCGGAACGTATTCTGCTTCGGAATGGACGCGGTCCTTCTGTCCGCGTTCTCCCAGGTCCGGGAGCAGGAAAAGGTCATCGATCTGGGCACGGGAAACGGGGTGATCCCGCTTCTTCTGAGCGCGAGAACAAAGGCCGGCCATATAACAGGGCTGGAGATACAGCAGCAGAGCGCGGATATGGCGCAAAGATCGGTTTTACTGAATCATCTTGAGGACAGAATTGAGATCATCCGCGGGGATATCCGGGAAGCAGAAGGGATATTCCCGGCGGCTTCTTTTGATGTTGTCACGAGCAATCCGCCGTACATGACATCACAGCACGGACTGCTGAACCCGGAGAGCGCGAAAGCCATCGCCCGCCATGAGATCTGCTGCAGTCTGGAAGATGTATGCCGCGCCGCAGCCTTCCTGCTTCGCAGCGGCGGAAGATTTTACATGGTCCACCGGCCATTCCGCCTGGCGGAGATCGTCCGGGAGCTGAGCAGATATCATCTGGAGCCAAAACGAATGCGGCTCGTATATCCGTTTGCGGACAAAGAGCCCAACATGGTACTGATCGAATCCGTGCGCGGCGGACGGCCGAGGATCACGGTGGAAAAGCCGCTGATCATATACGAAGAGCCCGGAAAATACACGGAAGAAGTTCGGAAGCTGTATTACGAGTGAGATAAGGGCGTATGTTCCGGCGCAGGCACGCTCTCGCTACCTTCGTCACGCAGCGGCACTATGCTCATGCTGCGCTGACCGCTTGCATTCGCTGAGTGCCGGCGGCCTCAGAGTGCCTGCTTCTGGAACATACTGCCCCCGAAAACCCGCATATAGAATACAGACCCAGCCGGGCGGTGAACAGGCAGAGAATCGAGAAAAAGATATGGCAGGTAAATTATATTTGTGCGCGACCCCGATCGGCAACCTGGAAGATATGACCTACCGGGTCGTGCGTGTGCTGAAGGAAGCAGACCTGATTGCTGCGGAAGATACGCGCAACAGCATTAAGCTTCTGAATCATTTTGACATACATACACCCATGACCAGCTACCACGAGTTTAACCGGATCGAGAAGGCGTACGACCTGATCCGGCAGATGCAGGACGGAAAGAATGTGGCGCTGATCACGGATGCCGGAACCCCCGGCATTTCCGATCCCGGGGAGGATCTGGTGCGGCTGTGCCTGGAGGCGGGAATCGAAGTGACGAGCCTGCCGGGGGCCTGCGCCTGCGTGACGGCGCTGACGATCTCAGGACTTCCCACAAGGCGGTTCTGTTTTGAGGCATTTCTCCCTTTTGACAAGAAGGAGAGGGCCGTTATTCTGGAAGAGCTGAAGGAAGAGACGCGCACGACCATCATCTACGAGGCGCCGCACCGGCTGGTGCGTACCCTGGATGACCTGTATAACGCGCTGGGGGACCGCCGCCTGACGATCTGCAAGGAGCTGACCAAGCGGTATGAGAATGCGTTTCAGACGACGCTGGAGGAAGCCTGCAGGCATTACCGCGAGGAAGAACCCCGCGGAGAATATGTGCTCGTCATGGAAGGCCGCAGCAGAAAAGATATCGAGGAAGAAGAGAAGCGCTCCTGGGAGGAGATGAGCCTTCAGGAGCATATGGAAATATACCTGCAGCAGGGAATGGACAAAAAGGATGCCATGAAGGCCGTCGCGAAAGACCGCGGCCTTGGAAAACGGGACGTATACCGGATGCTGCTGGAGGAGGAAAAATAGGAGCAGGGCAGGAGTTTGGATGAAGGGAACGGATAACAAAAGAGGAGAGGCACAGCGCCAGATTGCAAGCGCAGTTTTCTTAACGGTCGTATTATGCCTTTTTTCAGCATTAATATATAAAACGCAGGTTTCTCCGGTTCTGAATTCCTCTCTTACATGGACTCTTGCAACATTAAGTAAACCGAAAACATCCTATATCATGAGTTCAGATGCGGACGTTTTCGAAGAAACTTTTTTATGTGTCGTGCCTAAAATAAGAAGTATTCAACTGAAGGCTCAGGGCAGACAATTTGATAACAGTGACGGTTCCAGAGTTATCCTTGAACTCAGGGATAGCGGAAGCGGTGAACTGCTGCTCAGTAATGAATATGATGCGGCTGAGCTTAACGGGGCTCAGCAGACATTGTCTTTGAAGGGGAAACTGGATGATTCTGAAGGAAAAGAGTATATACTTTCAGTACGCCTGTTAAATGCAGGAGATGGTTCTCTGGAACTGGAATGTAATGAAAAATATGGTCTTGTTCGTGAAAGTAAAGGGGGAACTTCTTCAAAACAGAACGTAATATATAGTATCAGGTTCTCTGCCGGAAGAGATCTGAAAATACTGTATTTCATCATTTGCATCTGCCTGATCATTTTTGCCGGGACGGCATGGCTGCTTCTTGTAATAAAGCAGAAAACACCGGTTCAGGTCTTTTTGCCGCTGGCGATCATGCTGGGATCTCTGGTTACTTTTATTTTACCGGTGAACAGTATTCCAGATGAATCAACCCATTTTGATGCTGCATATTATTATTCAGACCTAATTCTTCGGATCCCAGAGACAGGACATGAAGGAACGATCTATAAGCGCCGCTGCGATGTGGTAATGCAGGACAGTCTGGCTAATACACTTGAAGGTAATCATTATTATCAGCTGAAAAATCATTTTTTTGAAACATCATTGGATTCTGAGCTGATTGAGGCACCATATACGATTACTTCACATATCGTTCCCGGCTTTATATATTTTCCGGCTGCGATTGGAATATCATTTGGAAGATTGCTGCATCTGGGGGCATTTTCAACATTCACACTCGGGAGACTGTTTGACTTGCTTGCCTATGTATTGCTGATCACTCTCTCATTGAGGCTGATGCCTTTTGGCAGGAATCTGACAGCTATGATCTGTCTGCTTCCTATTTCATTGCAGCAGGCAGCTTCAGCCTCTTATGATGCAGTTCTGATGGGAATCCTGTTTCTTACAGGAGCCTTGTTCCTCTCTTTCTGGAGTAAGGAACGCCTTGGCTGGCTGGATATTATAGCCGCATCTGTCCTGAGCGGCCTTCTCGCAATTTCAAAGGGAGGTGTATATCTGCCTGTCCTGCTTCTTCTGGTTCCGGTCTTTATAAAGAAAATTCAGAGATACAGAAACCGGGGAACAGCTGCTGGGAGGAAAGGTATACAGTATGTCCGAAAAGTATGGCTGATGGTGTCGTGTGCCTTTCTGGCAGGCATAGCGGCGGTGGGAATGTATATGCTCAAATTCCGGATGACCATGGCAGTGATTTTGGGACAGGCTGAGAATGGCGGAACCGGGGTGACATATGGATTGGGCACGTTTATCCGGGCGCCGCAGAAACTGATCTATATGCTTTGGAAAACGCTCATAGATGTAGGAGACACACATCTGAGAGATCTCTTCGGAGGCAGGCTTTCGTGGCTGCAGGTAAAAACAGGCTGGCCATTTCTTTTGTTCTTACTTATCGGAGTTCTGTTTCTGGCGCATACGGAAGGGGATCGGATGAGCAGTTCAGGGAGAGAGAAAGCAGTTCTCCTGTTAACAGCGTTATGCGTAGTCCTTCTGGTAGACTTGTCAATGCTTCTGGCATATACAGTAACTTCAAGCAGTCATATACAGGGAATTCAGGGAAGATACTTTCTTCCGGTCTTTCATCTTTTCCTGATGGGGTGTACAACTGACATGGTGCATGTCGGAAAGAAGCAGGCGTCTGTAATCAGTTTCACAATGATATTTGTAGAAATACTAATGTTTATGATGGTATTTTCAAAAATATGACCAATATACAATAGCAGGGATCAAGAATGGCGGATAAAAAAGCAGCTGAGAAAACAGCGAATAAAGAGGCGCTGATCGAGACGCAGGAGTCGCTTTATAAAAAAGCGGTAACTAAGATCGAGGCGGCTCCGTTCATTGTTCAGCATACATATAAAAGAGAGAATTATCTTCTTGCCGCCACTATGCTGGAGCAGGTGGGAAGCTTTAAGGACGCGGCAGAGCTCGCTGAAAAATGCCGGAAACTTGCAGAGGATACGGCCGGAGAAGAAAAAGAATGGCTGTATTGCCGCTGCTGCGAGAGGGAAGAAGACAAAAATTCGGTCAGCGACTGGGAGAAGATCGAGGAAGATCTGGAAAAACTAGGAGAATATAAGGACTCAAAAAATCATCTGAAAAAAGTGCAGGGGATCCTGAAAAAGACCAGGGCAAAGCAGAGGACGGGAAGGAATATGATCCTTGGCCTGCTGGCCGTGATTCTGGCAGGAATCATTGCAGGATATTTCACCGGGTTTTTCCGATATCTGTTTGGAATTGGATATTATTATTCGGGACAGTATACGAATGCGCAGGCAGCCTTTGAGATGCTCGAAGGTTTTTTGGACAGCGAGCAGTGGGCTCAGAAAAGTGAATTTGCCGGATTAAAAGCTGCC
>CADCOP010000247.1 GCA_902803065.1 uncultured Lachnospiraceae bacterium
GGTCCGCTGATGCTTCGTCTTTAGAGTACGGAAGCGGCCATGAGGCCGCTTCCTTTAGTTATTGCTGCGGAACGCCTCAGGTGTTCCCGCAGATCAGGTTAAACCATGATCAATACTGTGCGCATACATCCTCAACAGCCTTTACAAGGTCAGCGCCGATGGTATCCATGTACTGATCCTTAACAGCTGCTGTAGCATCTACCCATGCCTGATGCTCTTCATCTGTAAGCTCTGTAACTGTTGCGCCCTCATCACGGATATTTGTGATGTAGTCAGTGCACTGCTGACGGGTGGTCTCTCTTGCGACCTTGCTGGCCTCAAGACCTGCCTCATCAAAGATAGCCTTCTCTTCGTCTGTCAGAGAGTTGTAAAGCTGAGCGCTGATCAGGAACAGCTTCGGGCTGTAGATGTGGTTTGTAACAGTAACGAATTCGTTGGGCTCATAGAACTTGTTCAGGTAGATCGTGGAGATCGGGTTCTCCTGTCCGTCGATAGCGCCCTGCTCCAGAGCTGTGAATACCTCTGAGAAAGCCATCGGAGTCGGAACTGCGCCAAGCTCTTTCCACAGTGCAAGGTGCATCTCATTCTCCATGGTACGGATCTTCAGACCAGCAACGTCTTCCGGAACATGAACATCTTTCTTGGAGTTTGTCAGGCAGCGATAGCCGTTCTCCATCCAGCCGAGAACATGAAGTCCGTTGCCCTCAAGTTTTTCAGCAATGCCGCTGCAGACATCACCTTCCAGAACTGCGTCAGCTGCGTCGAAGTTCGGAAAAAGGAACGGAAGGTCGAATACCAGAAGTTCGGAGCACATACCTGTCAGCGGTGAGCAGGAAGTGATAACGCACTCGAGTTCTCCCATAGCTACAGCCTGTGTGGACTTCAGGTCGTCACCGAGCTGAGCGTCGGAATAGCACTGAACATCAAACTTGTCACCGAGCTTCTCTTCGATGAGCTCTTCGAACTTGGCAGCGCCGGTACCTTCACCGGACTCTTTAACCAGACCGTAGGAGATCTTGATGACCTTCTGTCCGTCTGCCATAGCCGTTGTTGCTGCAAGAGCGCCGAACAGCATAGTGCCGACTACTGCTGCCACAATTTTCTTTGTGATTGATTTTTTCATACTTTTCCTCCTTAAGAATACATTTTATGGTCTCTATCAAAATGCAGATGCACTTTAATATTCATAAAACTGAGCCTGAACGCCATGCGTTCTGACTGTGTGCTCCCTCTTCCGCCCAGAGCAGCATTACATCATGTTCGGAATGAGCATAACGATCTGCGGTACATAAGAGATCAGCAGCAGCACGATGACCATGACGCCCATGAATTTGAAGCAGGGCTTGGCAACCTTCATCATAGGAAGCTTGGACAGTCCGCAGCCAACATACAGAACCGTTCCGACCGGCGGTGTAAGAAGACCGATGCAAAGGTTACAGGTCATAACAACACCGAACCAGATGGGATCTAATCCAAGGGCCGTGATCACGGGCACAAGGATCGGAGCCAGGATCAGGATAGCCGGTGTCAGGTCCATGACGCAGCCGATGATCAGCAGCATGATGTTGATCAGCAGGATGATGACGTACTTATTGGAAGAAATCGAAAGCAGCGCGTTGGTGAGCATGGTAGGGATCTGCGCTGTTGTAATGAAGTAAGCAGCAAGGGTAGCTGTTCCTACAACAAACATGACCGTTGACACACTCTTGACCGTATTCACAAGGATCGGGATGATGTGCCTGGGCTTCAGTTCCTTGTAAACAAAGATACTGACGATCAGCGCGTAGAAAACGCAGACAGCGCCGCACTCTGTAGCGGTGAAGATTCCGGAAAGGACGCCGCCCATGATCAGCACGGGAAGAAGCGCTGCCCAAATAGCTTCCTTAACAGCAGCCCATCTTTCCTTCCAGGTAGCTTTCTGATGTTTTACATAAATGTCCTTTCTCGAAGCACAGTGGAAGCCCCACATGATCATCAGGGCAAGTCCGATCAGGACGCCGGGGATAAATCCGCCCATGAACAGTTTGGCAACGGAAACGCTTGCGCATGTTCCGTAAACGATCATCGGCATGGAAGGCGGGATGACCGGGCCAATGGTTCCTGCGGAAATGATCAGAGCCGTAGACTCATCCTTCTCATATCCGTCCGCTTCCATCATGGGAAGCAGGATCGAACCGACTGCGGAAGTATCCGCAATGGCGGATCCGGAGATACCGGCAAACAGCATGGAGGCAAGAACGGTCGTGTAACCAAGACCGCCGCGCACATGACCAAGGAAAGCTTTCGCAAAACCGACGATCCTGTGGGAGATACCGCCCACGTTCATGATCTCGCCGGCAAGTACGAAGAAGGGGATAGCCATCAGTGGGAACGAGTCAATGCCTCGGCAAACGTTCTGCGCGATGTTGACCGCGGAAATATTCCCGTTATTCAGGAAGTACATAAGAGCGACGCCGGCAAATGCAAGGCAGTACGCCACCGGCATATACATAAGCAATGTGCCGAAAAGCACAACCAGGAACAATACAAGCATCATACGGCAGTGCCCTCCTTCTTCGGATAATCATCATTTTTGATGAGACTCTTCAGATGATAATATATCTTGGTTCCGCAGAATATGATCATCATGACCTGAGAGATAACGATAACAACATACAGCCAGGAATAGCTGATTCCTGAAGCCGGCGCATGCCAGTTCAGCTGTGACTTGGTAAGCTTCCATCCGCCCTGGCACATCATAATTGAAATATACAGGACTCCGAGGTCAACGACCAGAGCCAGGAAACGCCTCACCTGTTTGGGAAGCACATTCACGAGGATATCAAGACCCATGTGGCCATCCTCTCTGTATACCAGCGCACCGCCGATAAATACGATCCAGACCTGAAGGAACCTGGATATCTCTTCTGACCACGGAATAGCGTAATGTATGACGTACCGGGTCAGAACATTCGCAAATACCAGACAGGTCATGATCGCCAGCAGGATCGACGCAAATATGCCCGCCACCTTACAGATCGCATTTAAAACTTTCTCCAAATTCGTCCACCTCCTTGAATTCATTGCAGCTTTTCCTTCGCCCTTTGCTGCAATACCGCTGATACCGGCAACTTGTATATACCTGAACAATCTGCATATTACAAGTTGTTGATGCCTATATTTTAAAACTTTCGATATCAGCGGGTCAATACATTAAAATGTCCAATATGATCCACACATATTTGTGAATAATTCACCCATTGACACGCTGTTTTCTTACCTGCGCATCACTCCAGGCCTGCGCCTTTCATGGCAGAGATCGCGTGATCCGTATAGAACTTGTAGAAGCCCTTGCGCTTCGGCCTCTCGGGAATGCCTTTTTCGGAACGTCTCTTCAGTTCCGCCGCGGCTTCCTCCTCCGTACAGGGCACGCCGTGGATTCCTGTCATATTGAGTGTTCTGTTTTCAATATCATAGGAAATGATATCTCCGTCCTCAATAAACGCGATCGGTCCGCCGCTTGCTGCCTCCGGGCTGACATGGCCTATGGCTGCGCCGCGGGTAGCGCCGGAGAAACGGCCGTCCGTGACCAGGGCTACCTTTCCGTTAAGCGTTTCGTCGCAGACGATGGCTTCTGTCGTCATGAGCATTTCCGGCATGCCGCATCCTCTGGGGCCCTCGTACCGGATCACGATAACATCACCGGGTTTGATGTCCCCGACGACGACCGCTTTCATTGCGTCCTCTTCATGGTTGAACACTCTTGCCGGACCTGTCACTTTTCTCTGTTCATGGCAGACAGCGGAATACTTGACCACGCTTCCTTCCGGAGCGATGTTCCCCTTCAGAATGGCAACGCTTCCCTTTTCTTCCGCCTTCTCCACCGGGAATATGACCTGATCGCGGGTCAGGCCGTAATTGGCCAGATATCCCAGATTTCTGTCAAACCAGTTATCTTTCTCAAGATCCTCCAGGTTTTCTCCCAGAGTCTTTCCTGTCACGGTCATGACATCCAGATCCAGCATATCCTTAAGAAGGAGCTCCACCATCGGAACGCCGCCCGCGAACCAGAAGCTCTCTGTCAGATGCTGTCCGCTCGGATTGATGTTTCCGAGGTGCGGGACCTGATGATTGATCGTATCAAACAGCTCGATGGGAAGGTCGATGCCAAGCTCTCTTGCTATGCTGGGCAGATGAAGCGTGGCGTTCGTGGAACCTCCGATCGCGGAGTGAACAATGATCGCGTTGCGGAAAGCTGCTTCCGTCATGATCATGGAAGGCGTGATCTTCTTCTCCGCCAGCTCCATGATCTTTCTGCCGGACTGACGAGCGTACTGAAGAATATCTCTCATCGTCGCGGGAACAAGAGCGCTTCCCGGAAGAGCCATTCCCAGTGCTTCCGCCATGCACTGCATGGTGCTTGCCGTTCCCAGGAAGGTGCAGGCGCCGCAGGAAGGGCATCCTGTCAGCTTGTAATCCCTTACCTCCTGGTCCGTGATCGCGTCCTTTCTCTTCTGGCGAAGAGAAATGTCGCCGGCAACCAGGCTGGTCGTCATGTTCGGTCCGGGCCGCATGCTTCCGCCCGGCATAAAGATCGTCGGAATATCCATTCTTGCCGCAGCCTTCAGATGAGCCGGGATCGACTTATCGCAGCTGGAGGAAAGGATCATTCCGTCCCAGGGCACTGCGCTTACATGTACTTCCACCATATTGGCGATGGCTTCCCTTGACGCCAGGACCACATTCATTCCGTCATGTCCCTGTGCGCATCCGTCACAGATATCCGTCGTGTGATACTGTGCCGGGAAGCCTCCCTTTTCATACACACCATATTTGGCCTGTTCAGCCAGCTGGTTCAGATGAACGCTCCCGGGGTGGGAATCACCATAAACATCCTCTATGATGATCTGCGGTTTCAGGATGTCTGTATCATCCCATCCGCTTCCCATCTCAAGCGCATCAAACTGCGCCCACAAAAGGCGCTCTGATTTGCTTTTCTGTATCATTTTTTACCCTCCGGCGAGTTTGTGATTACGCGGGTACTCATGACCGGGATCACGGGTACTGCGCGCTAAAGATCAGAATTTATACCCTGCACTCAGGCCTGCAGGTCATCCTGTATCAGGTCGTGGAACGTACCGATGGCCTCGCGGAACTCTTCTGTAAGCTCCTCGCTGCACGGAAGCACCGGAATTCTGGGTACGCCGGCAGTATAGCCCATCAGGTTCATGCAGGCTTTCACGCCCGCTACGCTTGCCTTTGCTCCGGTCGCTTTCGAAGCTGCCAGGACTTTTGCATGGTATTCCTTTGCTGCTTCCGGTCCTTCTTCTTTCCAGATCCTGCAGAGTTTTCCGCAGGCATTGGGGAAGTAATTGGCAGCCGAAACAATGCCGCCCTTGCCGCCCCGCTCCATGCAGGTCATGATGGTGCCGAGCGATCCGGAGAAGATCTCAAAGTCATCCCTGCCGCCTGCCGTATCCATATAGGTATTCATCATATCCTTGGATGTATCCTTAATTCCGGCAATGTTGGGATGATCCGCCAGGCGGGTCAGCAGCTCCGGGCTGATGCAGACGTTGTTGGCAAAGCCCGGCGCGCAGTACAGCAGTACCGGATAGCTGCTCCGGTCGGCAATGGCTGTATAGTAAGCGTACAAAGCGTCATCCGTCATCAGGCCCTTGAAATAGTGCGGCGTCAGCACGGATACATAATCCATTTTCAGCTGCGCCTGCATGACACGGTCAAGGAACTTCAGAGTATGGGCAAGAGATTCTCTTCCGATACCGCCGATAAAAAGCTTGTCCGGCGCGGCTGCTTCCGATGCTGCCTTCAGCACGGCAAACGCCTCATCGTCATCCAGCGAGCGGAACTCACCGTTGCTGCCCAGAGCCATGTAACCCTGGACGCATGTTTTATTCCACAGTTCGTAATTGTTTTTCAGATAATCCAGGCGCAGCGCCCCGGTCTCATCAAACGGGGTGATGGCTGGTATAATGATTCCTTCAAGTGGTCGCATAAAACCCTCCGTTTATCTGCCTATTTGACAAATTCGGCAACCGAATTGGCAATGCCTTCGCCATCCAGATGATAATAAGCCAGGAGCTCTCTGTAATTGCCGCTGGTAATGGCGTATCCCATAGGCATTCCAAGACGTTTTACGGTTACGCCTGCCATATCGCTGACCGCCTCTGTTACCAGGGATCCAAGTCCGCCGTGTACATAGGCTTCTTCAACGGTAACCACTTTGCCGGTCTGGGCTGCCGCGCTGCGGACAAGCTCCTCATCCAGCGGAAGAACGGTGGGCATACCGATCAGTTTTGTGCTGATGCCCTGTTTCTCCAGTATTTCAACGGCTTTGAGAGCATCCAGCGTACAGGAACCTGTAGAGATCAGCGTGACATCTGTTCCTTCCAGGAGCACTTTGCCCTTGCCTATCACAAAAGGCTCTCTCTCAAAAAGCTGCGGGATCTTCGGATTGCCGACGCGCATATAGACCGGGCCCTTATGAGCGATCATAGCTTTGACGGCTTCTTCGATCTCCATGGGATCCTGCGGAGCAATGATCGTCATTCCGGGGATCAGGCTCATCAGAGCAATATCATCAATACCCTGATGTGTCACGCCCAGGTCCGAATAGGTCATGCCGGTGTTCCGGCCGACGATCTTAACGTTCTGCCGCATATAACCCATATCGTTTCTTACCATTTCATACGGGCGGGCTGTAACAAAAGGAGTGATGGCGCAGAATACCGGGATCTTTCCCGCTGTCGCCATGCCTGCAGCCATGCCCACCGCGCTTTGCTCGGCGATTCCTACCTCAAAGTAGCGCTCCGGAAACCTTGTGATAAAGTCCCCAAAACCGGAGCTCTTGCCGCTGTCTGCGGAAAAAACGACCACATCCTTGTTTTCCGCGGCGACTTCAGTAACCGCCTTGCCGAAGGTTTTTCTGGGATCAAACAGTTCTCCGATCATTTCAGCTCCTCCAGTTCTTTTTCAAGCATGCCGATCTGTTCATCCAGCGCTGCGTTGGCTTCATCCAGCAGCTCCGGTGTACAGTTCCAGAAATGGAATGCGGCGTTATTTTCGCCAAACGGAAGGCCTTTGGCCTTGACTGTCTTCATAACGACACAGGAAGGCTTGCCTTCTTCAAACGGAAGAGCATCCAGGGTCTCCACGATCTCCTCCATGTTATTGCCATCGATCGTGCGCACTGCCCAGCCGAATGTTTCGAACTTCTTATCGATGGGTTCCATGTTCATGACATCGGTCACCTTGCCGCTGATCTGCAGGCCGTTGTTGTCCACGAACACTGTCAGGTTGTCCAGTTTGAACTTGGCGGCTGCCGCAGCTGCCTCCCAGTTGGATCCTTCCGGGAGTTCTCCGTCTCCGGTCACGGTATAAACACAGTAAGATTTTCCATCAAGCTTGGCGGCTGCCGCCATGCCGTTGGCAATGGACATGCCATGGCCAAGAGCACCAGTATTCGCTTCTACGCCGGTAAGCTTGTGCATATCCGGATGTCCGGGAATGTGTGAGCCCAGAGCTCCGTAGGTATCCAGGATCTCCTTTTCAAAGAATCCTTTTTCCGCAAGCGCCGCGTACTGGCACAGGCACTTGTGTCCCGCGGAAAGCAGGAACCTGTCACGATCCGGATTTTTGGGATCCTTCGGATCAATATTCATTTTGTCAAAATACAGAGCTGTCACGATATCCATGGCAGAAAAAGCACCACCCACATGGCCGTGTCCGCCCGCGCGGATCATGCGCAGCACATTCTTACGGCAAAGTGCAGCTTTCAGCTTCAGTTCGGCAATCCGTCGTTTCTGATCTGTTGCCATCATAGCATCCCTCCTTTGTATCCTTGACGGTCAGAGACCGCTTTTACCATGCTGATTTTGGTAAATCCAATCATAGTCTATCATTTCCCGGGGGTATCGTCAATTTATTCTAGATACTTTCGTTGAATAAATATCTAAATTTTTATGCAATTTGCACATTTATCGGAAGCCCCGGCAAAAGCCGGGGTTAAAGTCGGGGGTAGTGATTACTTTTCACCGTTTGCTGCATTCATGAAGCGTCTCTGGTAGGTAACCACCTGGTTGGAACTGGAGAACCTTGCCAGATACTGCGGCTCCGCCGTGAGTACGACCCTGCCTGCCATATCGCGGAACTCATCCGAAGCCAGAAGGCGGTCTATATCATAATAGTTCCAGTCGCCTTCCATGCTGCACAGGATCAGGCGGGTATCTTCCAGATTGCAGTTTCTCAGCACGCGAAGGTTATGGCGTACGCCGTCCAGGCCGTCGCTGCCCTCTTCATCATGGAAATGACGCTGCTTAAGCAGAAGCTCGGCTGTCGCCTTGACTGCCATAAGATCCGGATCCTCTCCCTTCTTGTAGTAATCTTTTTCCTGCATAAAGGCTTTGAGCTCTTCCAGGTATTTTCTGTCTCCGCTGCTCTCGTACAGCTTCAGGCACTTGTCCATGGTCTGGGACTGCATGTATCTGTGGCGGATGAAGCTGTTGATGAAGTACGGCTGTGCCTGCAGTGCCAGCTGCGTCTGGGTAGGATCGAACATCAGTGTGAAGTTCACGCGGAAGCCATGCTCCTTCATCAGCAGGGCGATCCTGTGGCCGCGGAAAGCATCTTCCACGGAACCGGCGTCGTAGCGCTGATCCAGCTTCTTATCTCCGGTCAGGAGCTGGCCCACATTGTCCTTATTTACCGGGCCTGTATGCGGAACCTTGATGACCACGCGATCTTTTCCAAGAAGATCAGCGAAGTGCTGCGCTTCTTCCAGAAGCTCCTCGTCGCTCTTGCCGAAGGGGTCGTTCAGCTCAACGCTGATATCACATCCCGGGCCGAGGATCCGGCCGATCTCCGCCATGACCTCATCACGGGTCTTGAACTTTCCGCCGACATTCGCCTTCGGATTGTTGATGAAAAGATCATAGATGATGCCGGGATTGCAGGTAAGGTTTGCCAGAAGGGGGGCAATCGGTTCGATTTCATAAGGATTTGCGCTGTCAGCAGAAAACAGCAGGTTGGTGGGACGCTTAATACCGTTCTTGCCATAGGAAATGTTGCGCTTCAGATTCGCGCGGACCACACGGTCAGCGCTCAGCTCCAGCTGAACTTCAAAACCGGCCGGCGTCTCTCCGTCGGGCATGGGATATTCCTTCATGATTCTCTTGAACTCATCGGTCACGCCGATCTTGTCCGCTTCTTCATACAGAATATCAAACTCATCCAC
>CADCOP010000248.1 GCA_902803065.1 uncultured Lachnospiraceae bacterium
CAGAATAGCAGATACAGTGCGCACACGTATCCGCGCAGAATAGCAGATACAGTGCGCACACGTATCCGCGCAGAATAGCAAATGCCGCCGGAAGACGGAGCCTGACGCATCACGCAGTCAGGCCGGTCTGCCGGCGGCTGTTTACGGAAAGAAGAAAAATGGCAAAAGCAAAAAGTGAACAGACACTTATGACCGAGGGCCCGATCCGCGCGCAGATCATCCGCTTCGCCCTCCCGCTCTTTCTGGGCAATTTGTTTCAGCAATTGTATAATACTGTAGATTCTCTGATCGTAGGCAATTTTCTCGGAAGCAGCGCTCTTGCTGCAGTCAGCTCTTCCGGAAATCTGATCTTCTTCGTGGTCGGCTTTTTCAGCGGCATGGCCATGGGAGGCAGCGTACTGATCGCCAGATACCTCGGCGCGGGAGAAAATGAAAATGTGGAAGCCGCCGTGCACACATCCGCGGCGCTCGGTCTCATTTTTTCAGCCGTCATGACTGTCTCGGGAATCGCCCTGGCCCCATCCGTCCTGCGGATGATGAATACACCGCCGGATGTTCTTCCCGAATCCATTACCTACTTCCGCGTGTATTTCTGCGGATCCGTCGGATTTGTCATGTACAACTTTCTCGTGGGAATCCTGCAGGCAGCCGGAGACAGCCGCCACCCTCTGTATTACCTGATCACATCTTCCGTGCTCAATGTGGTGCTGGATCTGATCTTTGTAACACAGCTGCACATGGGCGTCGGCGGAGCTGCTCTTGCCACCGGCATCTCACAGCTGACGAGCAGCTATCTGGCGCTGCGCAGGCTGCATCACCTGGGAGGACCGCTCCATCTTTCCTTCCGTAAGATCCGCCTGAACGGAAAAATGGTCCGCGGCGTGCTGCGGCTCGGCCTCCCCTCCGGTCTTCAGAACTCGATCATCGCCTTTTCCAACGTGCTGATCCAGTCCTACATCAACAGCTTCGGAAGCGCCGCGGTCGCCGGCATAGGAAGCTATCAGAAGCTCGAGGGCTTCGGCTTTCTTCCTGTCACGAGCTTTGCCATGGCGCTGCCGGCGTTCATCAGCCAGAACCTCGGAGCCGGCAAGCCGGACAGGGCAAGGGCTGGCGCGCGCTTCGGCATAGCCTGCGCTACAGTTGTCGCGGCTCTGACCGGTATCGGCTTCGCTGTTTTCGGGCCGCAGCTGATCGCTCTCTTTGACAGGTCGCCGGATGTCATCTGTTACGGAACGGGCCGGGCGCGGGTCGTCGGACCTTTCTTCGCCCTTGTAGCCTACACGCACATGATGGCCGCCACACTCCGCGGAGCGCAGCGCGCTGTCTCATCCATGGTGATCATGCTCATGTCCTGGTGCGTAGTCCGAATTCTTGTACTTGCAATAACCAGCCTGTTTATCCATGACATCGCGGTCACCTACTGGGTCTACCCGCTCACCTGGGCGCTGAGTTCCATCGCATTTACCATCTATTACCGTAAGGAGAAGATATTCGGCTGATACGCATCTTCCCATCTCCGCGGACGAGCCGCGGATAAGCGCAAAAAAAGCTGTCGCAGTGCGGCAGCTCTTTTCATGCACAGACCGGTTCGTAACGTTTCCCTTCCAGTACCTTCAGCATGTGTTCCAGGGGAGTCGTATTCCGGGAATATTCCTCCCGGAAGGAGGATGTTCCGGCTCCGCTGACCAGAGCGGCGCCTTTTGTGTTTCCGCGGACAGGAACCTGCATATGCCAGCTGTTGACGTTGTGGAACACAACAGCGGGGAGCTCGTACCCGGCTTCTTCAAAGCGTTTCCGGGCGTTCTCAAAAATGGTCTCGTCGCTGTCCGTCATGCACATGTTGAATTCCATATCCGAGATGATATAGATCATTGACGGCAGCTCTTCCTGAGGCACATTCTGCGCAGCAGCCGTATCGAGCAGCAGGTCAAATACAGCTTCCAGATTGGTGCTCATGCCCCACGGCATGCTCTGGATGTAGGTCAGTTTATCTTCGACCGTACCGTCCGGGATCTTCACCAGATGCGGCTCTGACTCAAAGGTGATCAGATGTCCGTGAAAATACCCTTTGCATCTCTCCGCGTAGTACAGGCCGAGCGACTGGGAGATCAGCGCCGGCAGCGGACCGCCGCCGTATCGCATGTACATGGAACCCGAAGTATCAACGATGCAGATGGCATTTTCCCCCGCGATCTGCGGGTTCTGGCTGTTCCAGAGTGCCTCCAGAACGTA
>CADCOP010000249.1 GCA_902803065.1 uncultured Lachnospiraceae bacterium
CACTAAACTCATGCTGCGCCTCCGGCTTGCATTCGTTAAGTGCCGGCGGCCGATGAGTACCTGCTTATGGAACATACACCCCTGTGAATCAATGAGTACCTGCTTATGGAACATACACCCCTGTGAATCAATGTGTGTCTGCTTGTGGGACATACTCCCCTGTAAATTGATGTGTGTCTGCTTGTGGGACATACTCCCCTGTAAATTGATGTGTGTCTGCTTGTGGGACATGCATTCCATGCAGAAGAGGAGCTGCCATAAATGACAGCTCCTCTTCTGTATGGAATGCATTCCCTTGATTTTTTGTCCTGTCTTATCTGCCGTTTGCAGCTACGCCGCCGTCGATGTTGACGAGGTCGCCGGTGATGTGGCGGACCAACGGAGAAGCAAGGAATACGGACAGTGCCGCAACTTCCTCTGCCTTAGCATAGCGTCCGTTCGGTGTGCCGGCGGAGAAGGCCTTCACTGCGTCTTCTGTCTTAACGCCATCGCCAAGTGCCTTGGATTCGATGTCTCTCATCATCTCAGTGTCGACCGGGCCCGGGCATACGCAGTTGACGTTAACGCCTGTTGTCGCCAGCTCAAGAGCAAGTGACTTCGCGACGCCTGCGACAGCGTGCTTGGAGGAGATGTACGGTGACATTCCCGGAGAACCCATGAAGCTTGCGCCGGAAGCGATGACTACGATGGATCCTGAACCCTGTGCTGCCAGTACCTGAGCTGCGTATTTCATTGCGAAGATAGCGCCGAATACATTGATGTTGTAAACATCCATGAAGTTCTCTTTCGTCTGCATTGTCAGCGGAAGGATAGAGCCTTCGAAACCGGCGTTGTTTACAAGGACATCCAGATGTCCGTAATGCTCAACCGTCTTGTCGACCATTGCTTTTACTTCATCTTCATTGCGTACGTCAACGACCTGTGTGAACAGATGATCCTCTGCAATGTCAAGTGTAGCTGTCAGCTTGTCAAGCTTTGCCTGCTTTGTGGATGTAATGGACAGCTTGCAGCCTTCTGCCGCGAACGCGTGTGTCAGAGCTGTTCCGATGCCGCCGGTAGATCCTGTGATGAGAACGACTTTGTCTTTCAGTTGAAGATCCATGCATTGCCTCCTTGGAATAATAGTGGGTTTTGAGTATCTGAAATTGTACTGCATAGTCATCCTATACAACTAAAATAACTATACATTTTTTTGTTAGCCATGTCAAACCGTTTCATGAATCGATTCATCTATGGTTCTGTAGATCGCGCGGATTGCTTCTTCATACTTCTCATCGGGTACGCCGATCAGCAGGTTCAGTTTGCCGGCGCCCTGGTTGATCGTGCTGATCTGTATGTCCTCCTGCGTCAGTGACTGCAGCACCCGTACGTTCGCGTCGCAGACTTCCGTGCCCTTCTCTCCTATGATCGCGATCATGGAAAGGTTTTCTTTCAAGCCCAGGAAGTCCGGTTTAAGCGTCTCGCGTATCTCTGTGAACAGGTCTTCCTTGCAGGGTTCAAGCAGATCGCTTCTGATAACTACCGTGACCGAGTCAATGCCGGTCAGGCACTGTTCGAACGGGAGCTGCCTGTTCTTTAAAATATCGAGCATGATAGCCGTGAATCCGGATTCATCGCTGACCATGACTTTTTCCACCTGGATGACGGACATGCCCTGGCGTCCGGCAACAGCTATGATGGGATATTTTTTCTCGCCTTTGGGGATCTTGCGGACGATCATGGTCCCGGGATCCTCCGGCTCATAGGTGTTGCGGATGTTGATGGGAATGCCCATGTCGGATACCGGCAGCACCGCATCTGTATGAAGCACAGATGCGCCCATATAAGAAAGAGTACGCAGCTCCCGGTAGCTTACGAACTGTACGGTCATGGGCTGTTCCACGATGCGCGGATCCGCGGCAAGCAGGCCCGGGACATCTGTCCAGTTCTCATACAGATCCGCCTGGATGGCCGCCGCTGCCAGGCTTCCGGTCACATCCGATCCCCCGCGGCTGAGCGTATGGATCCGTCCGTTCATGTCCGCACCGTAAAAGCCTGCAATCACTGCTTTCTCCAGCGGCTTCAGGGAAGCCCCGAGCGCTCTTCTCGTCATTGCCTGGTCCAGAACGCCGTTCTCATCAAAGCACACGCACCACTCCGGATCAACAAAGGTAAATCCAAGATATTCCGCAAGGATCCGGGAATTCAGGTACTCTCCGCGGCTGGCCGTATAATCCCTCTGCGGATCTGTCTGCAGATGCTTCCTGAACTCCGCGATCTCCTCGTCCAGCGGGAAATCCATTCCCAGCTCCGCAATGATGTCACTGAATCTTTTCCGGACCATCTCCAGATATGTTTCAAAATCGTTTCCGGCGGATGCCTCTTCCCAGCAGCGAAGCAGAAGATCCGTGACCTTAGTATCCTCCGGGAAGCGCTTCCCCGGCGCCGAAGCAACAATATACCGTCTGTCCGGATCCTCCGCAATGATCTCTTTGATCTTTCTGAACTGCTTTGCGTCTGCCAGAGACGTTCCGCCGAATTTTGCGACTACTGTCCTCATACTGTCATCCTCTTACTTTTGTATTATTAAAGCAGCGCTCCTGCCTGGTCCTGCCTGTGGATATGTCCGCTGCGGTCTTCTTCTGTTAAGACATGTATATGCGCAGTCATGCTTAAGACGCGTCTATGCGCGCTCATGCCTGACGTTCTTCATTATAACAGAGAGCTGCGTATTTGTATCGCATTAAATTCCTATGTATGTTATTATTGCTGAAACAACAGTTTACTGCCGCCCTGCGCGGCGTCGCAGGAACGCCGGGGCGTTCCTGATCAAGGAGGAAGAAAATGAAATCTCTTGATTCATTTCAGATGTGCAGCCTGGGGCTGTATCCGACGCCCCTGTACAAGCTTGAAAATATCAGCAGGAAATACGGAAAGGACATCCGGATCAAACGCGACGACCTCTGCGGCGTCGCGCTTGGCGGGAACAAAGTCCGCAAGCTCGAGTACCTGCTCGGCGAAGCAAAGGCGCAGGGCGCGGATGTAGTCTTTACGACCGGCGGTGCCCAGTCAAACCACGCCATGCTGACAGCCGCCTGCGCGGCGCGCCTGGGCATGAAGTGTATCCTGATCCTGAAAAAAAGGGGCGTGACCGATCACAGGGGGAACATAGTCCTCGATGAGATCTACGGCGCGGATGTGCGCTTCATGGATACCGATTCCTACGATGATATCTACTCTGAAATGCGCCGCGTCGGCGCTGAGCTCGAGAAAGAAGGCCACCGCTGCTACTACATCCCCTGCGGTGGCTCCAATGCCCTCGGCGCCCTCGGATACGCCCGCTGTGTCCGCGAGATCCGCGACCAGTCCGAAAAAGCTCCCGGCGCGATCATCTCCGCGACCGGTTCCGGCGGAACGACCGCAGGCCTTCTCCTCGGTACCCGCCTGTTTCTTCCGGAAACAAAGCTCTTCGGTGTTTCCGTGGATACCGATCCGTTCGAAGACATCGTACCGGCTCTGGCAGATGAAGCCGCAGGTCTCCTGGAAACATCTCTTAAAGATCTCGGTTATGACGGCCTGTACCCGGACGGAACCAGTTCGCAGTTCCGCCTCTTTCACAACTGGGGCCCGGGCTACGCCATCCCGAACGCCGCCGACACGCCGTACATTCACGAGCTCGCCCGCGAAGAAGGCATCCTGCTCGATCCCGTGTACACAGGCAAAGCCTGGAGCGGTTTCCTGCAGGAACTTAAGAAAGGCGCCTTCGATGCATATGAGCAGATCGTCTTTGTCCACACCGGAGGCGCAGCCGCCCTCTTCGCCATGGACCTCGCGTAAGCAGGC
>CADCOP010000250.1 GCA_902803065.1 uncultured Lachnospiraceae bacterium
CGCGGTCCAGTCTCTCTCTTTTCCGTTTGAGCAGTTCCCGCTGTTTTGCCAGAATCGATGTGTGGTCAGGATCAGGATTCTCCATGATCATGCGGATGTCCGCCAGCGCCAGATCCAGTTCTCTGTAGATAAGGATCTGCTGAAGTTTTTCCAGGGCTTTATCGTCATAAAGCCGGTATCCTGCATCGGTGACTTCAGTCGGCTTAAACAGTCCGATCTCGTCATAATAATGCAGCGTGCGCACAGAGATACCCGTAAGGATGGATACTTCTTTCACTGTTTTCATAAAGGCATTCCTCCTGTTCCTGATGGAAACAGTGTATCCTATGACGCAGCGTGAGAGTCAACAGGAAATCACGGATAATTTTCCAGTACAAACTGCTCAAACATGGGAAGAACAAACCGAACATATCCGCGCTCGTCACCATTAATGATCCCTTTTTTTATCAATCTTTTCCGATATGGATTAAACTGATTGGTCTCCAGTCCAAGCTGATCACGTATCTCCATTATTTTGCCATCGGTGGAGCAGGCAATCGCATACGCTATCTGTCGATCTGTTTTTGACAGCTCAGACCAGATCTTGTCATATACGTAGTCTTCGAGATACTGTCGATAGTCATCCATCACTTCCAGATAACTTCCATCGTTCTCCCAGGTGAAATAGCCCAGCACCTGGAAAGCAAAGGAATATCCGCGGGTCAGCCTTGCCATTTTTATAGCCTCGGACGGATCCAGCCCGAAAGACCTTTGATAATTTCTGGAAATGGCTCCGATATTGAGTGGTTCCAATTCTACTTTGGGGGCTCTGTATAAAAAAGTCAGATTCTTTTGGTTCTGCAGGCTGTTGATATTTTCATACAACCCAGTCATAAGCAGAAATAAGGGAAATTCCTGCCGAATGAAAATCTGAAATGCACTGGCAAAGGTCCTCATATCAGGAGTATTGGATACTTCATCAATCATGATCAGAAGTCTTTTATTCTGCTTTTTCAGGCTTTCGAACATTTTTGTAAGTGCAGTCTCTATATCTGTAACAGGTACGGAGCCTGCCACTTCCAGTCCAAATCCAAAAAAAGACAAGTTTATCTTTGCTTCTTGAAAGATTCTGGCAAGTTCATTCTCACTGCTTAATTTTGCGGCAAGGCTGTGGAGCAGATCCCTTTCCGGGTTTAATTCTACTGTGATCCAATCCTTTTGCTGCGATATTTTTCGGCATACTTCCGTCATGAAAACAGTTTTTCCCGTTCCCCGGATACCGGTAATCATATAGAGCTGCTGGACAGGATGATCACTGCAAAAAGTATCGATAATCTGTGCGGATTGAGAAGCTCTTGAAATTATCTGAGCCGGAGCTTTTCCAAACACAAGTGTATAAGGGTTTTTTTCCATATTGATTCCTTTTACTGTCCGAATATGTTTTTACTGTCGTTTACTGTTTATCAGTAATTTTACTGTCGTTTACTGTTCTCGTCAAGTGAGTCAGGAAGGAGAGTCAACAGGAAATCTTTCTTTCAGCATAAACAATTGTATAACGCTCTGTATCTGACGTTTTTCCCGTTTCCGAAAATCCGTTTTTCTTCCAGAAGTGTTCCGCCTGCGGGTTCCCCTTCACCCATCCGAGACGGACCGCTCTCATTCCTTCATCTGAGAGAGCCTTGCATAATTCGTCAATGATGGCGCTGCCGACGCCGCGTTTCTGGAAGGAAATATCCACCATGAAAAAACCGATAAATGCTGTAGTCTCATCAGGAAAGGCCTGGATCAGATCCATTACCGCTATCAATGTATTTTTATCATAATAGCCTATATAATATTTGTCCTTCATCGTTTTTCCGGGCGGCAGGACTTTCATATCTTCCAGGATCTCTTCCTCCGTGACAAAAGGAGGACAATGCCGGTAAAACAGGGGATTTTTGCGGCATAGTTCATAGATCGCAGGGCAATCTGCTTCCGTCAGCTTTCTGACTGTATACTTTTTAGAAAAATGATCTATCTTCATATTCCTCATATCAGTGTGCCTGCTCTATGGCCTGTTCGTAGAATTCCTCAAAACGGGCAAACAGATCTTCATCCAGGCGGCTGCTCCATCTGGAGTGATCAAGGTTCTTCGTGATATATTCCGCTTTTTCCTCTATGAAACGTTCTTTGTTTTCCTGAGCCTTGTAATCATAATCGAGCGTCCCGAGCCAGTGATCAAATTCCGCATTGAATTCATCCTTATAGGTATCTTTCGGATCATTTAATATATCGTTGTGACCCTTGTCTTCAAACCTGACGAAGGTGAAACGGGCATCATCCTTGTATTTTTTATAATATTTATCATACCCGTACCCTATTTCTATCACATCGTCATCCGCGCTGTGGACGATCATCACGGACGCGTCTGTAGACGCAAAACCATCCAATGCGGTATTTGCTGCATATTTTCCATATTTAAGCCGCTCATAGATCTTTACAAAAGGCGTCATGGCATAGATCAGTCCCCCGGCCTGTGATTTTCCGCCTGACTCAAACATATCCGACGAACTGTTAAAGCCCGAGCATTCAATGACGGCCTTCACCTCCGGATGATACGTCAGAACACTGCATACGCTGTACGCGCCCCAGCTGTGTCCGAAAAGAACAATGGGAAGCCCGGAAAGATCATCATCTGCCTCGACAAAGGAAATGGCATGATCAAGATCTATGACGCCCTGCGGTACGCCGCCGACTCCCTCTCCCTCGCTCTTATCTGTTCCTGTGGCGTCATAGGCAAATACATACCAGCCGCGCTGGGCGAAATAATTGGCGGCGTCCATATACGAGTTGTGTCCGCCTCCGCCAAAGCCGTGAGCGATGACCACGACCCCCTGCCGGTACTCACCGGCGCTGTAAAGATAACCCGCCAGCATCTGTCCGCGGTCAGAGGGGAATGTATATTCCGTGCATTTAAGTCCGCTGAAGTCCTCGACGTGAAGCATCATCGGTTCGTAGCTGTCTCCCCGGACATTAAAGTTTTCATCATAGATCTTCACGCAGAAAAATCCCCAGCCGCCGACAGCCAGTACGAGGACACACAGCAGAATAATGAGTATGATTTTCTTTTTCATTGTTTGCTGCCTGCCTTCTTCAATTACTTCTGAGCTTCCTGAGCAGGGACTCTACCTGGTCGATGGCGTCATCGATCTTATCCTGCGCCTGCCGGATCTTGCTCTGCACCATAATGTCCGCGAAGAATCCGTCAAAGAAGAAATCAGCAAATGTCAGAAAGTTTCCGATCTCGATATCCAGCCCCTGGATATCGCGGACATCTGACAGCTCTCTGCTGAACCGGTCAAGGTCTGCTTTTGCCTGGTTCAGACTGTTCCTGGCGTCCCCGACCTTTACATGCTTCATCAGTCCGCTGAAGCCGCGTCCGCCGATCATATCAACAATTCCCCAGCCTCTTGCGCTGCCAAGACTTCTTTTTGCGTCCCGCAGTGAGCTAAGAGCCCTCTCCCCGGCGTTGATTGCTTCCCTGATCTCCCGGTCTCTGTTATACATGCTAAAGCTCCTTTCTCTGAGTTATAAAGACGTTGTTTCTGTCTTATGCAGCGTCTTCCTGTGCTTCCTCTGCGCCGGGCAGGCCGGTCTTCTTTACGCCTTCGCCGTATATGGTCTTCCAGTCGTCTGCCATCGAGATGGCTGTCCAGCCTTCCTCATCTGCCTTAGCATAATAATCGGCTGCTTTTTCATCACTTCCATATTCCCGTTCGGTATCATCGCACACTACGAAAAATCCCATACCGGAGTACTGCTCGTTTCCTTCCGCGTAGTTAAGCATCGAATAATCACCTGAACTGTTGCCGAACGCGAGCACAGGCCGCTTTCCTATCTCGCGGGCGATGGCTGCCGGTTTGCCGGACTTGCCGCATTCCACTTCATCGAGCGGGGCGCCGAGCAGTATCATCTCATCTTTGCTCATATTGTAATCATCAACAGCCTCATCTCCCTTTCCGGAAGCGATATAAGGCACATCCGTGGCAATGACATGATCATAGGGAATGTCAAATTTCTCGACGAGAGCCCGTACGACCTCGCGCTCACATGCGGAAACCATCCACACATCGAAATCATTGGCCTTCAGGTATTCGATTACCTCGATCATGGGCTTGTAGAATGTCTCACCGTAAGTCATCCCTTCAAAGCCGACAGCGTCCACGGTGTCAGCGAAATCGACCACATAGGCGCGGAACTCCTCCGGCGTCATCCCGGCAAAGGCTGAGGCTACAAGAACATCCTTCGTTATGCCGCTCTCGGGATGAAACGTCTCTCCCTCGGAATAGGCGTGATCACGCACCTGCTCCATGGCATCTATCTCTTCTTCTGCCGCTTCATATGCCGGATCATCGAGCACGCGATGCATAGTCAGGCAGTAATCGATGTAGACCGGAGCTTTCTCGCAGAGTATGGTTCCGTCCATGTCAAAGGTTGCAATGCGGTCTGCAGGCTCAATATACCCGGAACCTGATTCGTCTGTGGAAGCAGTCACATATTCCACAAGCTCGCGCAGAGACGCGCTCTCCGGATTCCAGGAGGGGAAAACTTCTGCGTAGTCAATGTTGCCGCCGGCTGCCTCCCCTGCCTGCGCTGTATCCGTCTCCTGCACCGCAGCGCCGCCTTTCAGCTCACGATAAGTACCCTCGCCCACGATACCGGTGGCATCCAGGCCACGTTCCTTCTGAAACGCAAGAACAGCTGCTTCTGTTTTTCTGCCGAATATCCCATCCGCACCGCCATCCAGATAGCCCTGAGAGATCAGTATTTCCTGGACTTCCTTCACATCATCGCCCCTGCTTCCGTTCTTCAGCAGTTCCATAGCAAAACTGCTCAGTGACATAGATATTACGGCAAGGGTACAACTGAGAACAGCTATCATTTTCTTCATAAAACATCCTCCTTAATATTCTTGATCCCGAAAATTAAAAAATAGCCGTCCTGGCTTTCTTCAGCTGAAGCAGAGACGGCTATTTTTTGATACTATTAACGCCGGAGTCAGGCGGAACGATCACCTTGCCAGCTTCCTTATTTGAATAGTATATCACCTTTTCCTATATTCGCAACTTTTTTACCTGTGAGCGTTGTTACCATTCACTGTACGGCCTGTGTCTTATGATCTGGTCCTGTAACTCAGGCTTTTTTATCTTGAATGATCGATCAGAACCTTGACATTCCTGTAGTGGTCAGTCGCGGCCTCAAAAGCCTTGTCAATTTCTGACAGCCCGTATGTCGCGGTCACGATCGGCGCAAACACTTCCTCATTTGCGCTCATGTAATCGATGGCTTTCCGATTGACTGCCGGTGTATAGGCGAATGAGCCGTGGATACTGATATCTTTGAAGCAAAAATCATTTTCAATAATTCTGTTGTGCGGGAGGTCTATGCCGCTCTGTATGAACTGAATATAGAATGCGACCTTCTCTACGACCGTGAAACCGACTGGTCTTCCTACCGCCTGCTGATCTTCCCCCAGCTCTACTGCGCATCCGATGAGATGATCGAGCGTATCCGTGCTTTTACGGCAGGAGGAGGAACCATCTTTGTTCTTTTCCGCAGTTTTTTTGCAGACCAGAATCTGCAGATCCGCAACGGCAGACAACCCTACGGTCTAACAGATGTCTTTGGGATGCATTATTCCCGGTTCACCAAGAGTGAGAACCATTACTGGATGGAGCTTCTCGAAACAGATGGTTCCGAAATAAAGTCTTATTACAGTGAGAAATACTGGAATGAGCATCTGTCTTATCTCCCGCTTCCGGGACAGATCTTCTCATCGGGAATTTCTATGGGGAAGGAGACACGATTGCTTTGGAAGACTACGGGGCAGTCATTATGATAACGGAATGACCCGGATGACCCTCGTGGACGGTTCTCTTTTTCCTGCCGCCTTACCGGGATTGTACTTTTTACTGGTAATGTGCTATATTATTTCCGTTGGGTAGAAACCCCGGGATCTCGCAACTGGTTATGCGTAATAGGAAAGGAGAAGTGAAATGAGCAGAGATTCTATCATCCAGCTGATCGTGGCAGTCATCGCGTTTGTCCTGTTTTTAATTTCATGGCTGGTATTCAAGAACATCAAGTTAACCGACTGGATCATTCTTGTTGTTGGTATTCTGGACCTTATCGTCTTTTTCATCGGGCTTGGAAAAAAGAAACAATAATTAATAAACCTCCATACTGTAACGTCTGTCCGGCGTGTCAGTATGGAGGTTTTTTTCAATGCCTGCTGAGTTTCAGAGTCAGCAGGCTGGGCAGCTCCTCGTCCTTTTCATACGCATAGTCCATGCTGTCCGCCATACCTTTCAGCACGCTCAGC
>CADCOP010000251.1 GCA_902803065.1 uncultured Lachnospiraceae bacterium
ATGAAAAAGTATATGAGCCTTCCTCTTACGAGAGACGACTTTGATGAGCGGACTCTGGTCCTTGCCATGGATGAGGCGCAGAAGGCAAAAATACTGAAGGATTATGAAAATGCTCTCAATGTATACACGCTTGGCGAATACATCGGAGCGGGGGATGTCGCGGATCCTTACGGCGGCAATCTCAGCGATTATGGACATTGTTTTGAACAGCTGGAGGATTATATCGACCGTCTGGCAGAAAAATTACTGGAGGAGGACAAATAAAATGTCAAAAGTAATTGTATTGGATCATCCGTTGATTCAGCATAAGGTAGGCATCATTCGAAGAATCGAAACAGGTACAAAGGATTTCCGTACACTTGTCAGCGAGATCGCAAAACTTATGTGTTTTGAGGCAACACGTGATCTGAAGCTCAAGGAAGTAGAGATTGAGACTCCGATCTGCAAGACTACGGTCAGGGAACTTGCGGGCAAGAAACTTGCGGTCGTTCCGATCCTTCGCGCCGGACTCGGAATGGTCGACGGCATGCTGGACATGATCCCGTCGGCGAAGGTAGGACATATAGGACTGTACAGGGATCCGGAAACACTCAACCCGGTCGAATATTACTGCAAGCTCCCGGCTGACTGCAATGAGAGAGAGGTGTTCGTCGTAGATCCGATGCTTGCTACGGGCGGTTCTTCCTCTGCCGCGATCACAATGCTGAAAGAGCATGGCTGCAGGAACATCCACTTTATGTGCATCATTGCGGCTCCGGAGGGCATTGCGAGAATGCAGAAGGATCATCCGGATGTTGACATCTATGTGGCTGCGCTTGATGATCATCTGAACGAGCATGGCTACATCGTTCCCGGACTGGGTGACGCCGGCGACCGCATCTTCGGAACCAAATAATAAAAGATAAAGGAATTCTTGTTATGAGCGATAAACGGCAGGATTACATCTCCTGGGATGAGTATTTTATGGGCGTTGCAAAGCTGTCGGCGCTGCGGTCCAAGGACCCGAACACACAGGTCGGCGCCTGCATCGTGAGCCGTGACAATAAGATCCTCTCCATGGGCTATAACGGTTTCCCAATCGGGTGTTCGGACGATGAGCTTCCCTGGGCGAGAGAAGGGGAGGAACTGGACCGGAAATATGTCTACACGGTACACAGCGAACTGAACGCGATCCTGAACTACCGCGGAGGAAGCCTTGACGGCGCGAAGCTGTACGTGACTCTGTTCCCCTGCAATGAATGTGCCAAGGCAATCATTCAGGTGGGAATCCGGGAACTGATCTATGCGGATGATAAATATGCGAATTCCGTATCGGTACTTGCTTCCAAGCGCATGCTTGACATGGCAGGTGTCAGATATTACGCGTATCATACGACCGGACGCGAGATTTCTATGAAACTGTAGACCAGAGGAAATCAGATGAAACGGAATGTGGATGTCCGTGAGATATCGGACGGAAAACTGTATACGTCTTCCGATCTGGCACGGACAGATACGGGCGGCTGCATAAACTGCGGGAGCTGCTGCCACGGGATGCGGGATACGATCATTCTGGATCCCTACGATATTGCCAGTTTTGAAAAGGGAATCGGAAAAACGGCCCACGAGCTGCTCTCTGAAGGCAGGATAGAGCTGGGAGAAGCAGACGGGCTGATCCTTCCGCACCTTACGATGAGCGGACCGGAGGATGCGTGCACGTTTCTGGACACCAGTGGAAGATGCAGCGTACACACGTGCCGTCCGGGCTTCTGCCGTCTGTACCCGATGGGAAGGTATTACAGGGACAGGGATTTCAGGTATATCCTTCTCACCGGTGAATGCATCCGGAAGAACCTGACAAAAATCCGGGTGAAAAAATGGCTGGGTATCCCTGACCTTCCGCGGTATGAACAGTATATCCGAAAGTGGCATTATTTTCTTGTGGATACGGAGGATATGCTGGATGAAAAAGACCGGCAGAGAGAAGAACTGAGGAGAGCAGGGCTGGAGGAAGATGCAGCGGACGCAGATCTGCGCAGGCAGGCCTGCATGTATATTCTCGCGCTGTTCTTTACAAAGCCATACGGCGCGGAAACGGACTTTTACGAGGAATTTGCCTCACGCATGGCGCAGGCCAGGGATGTGCTCGGGCAGGAACCCGGAACGGATCCGTAATGCGCAGCGAAAGCATGGAGGGAGAGGCTGCAGATGGACAAGATAACGAAAGACATGACGATCGGGGAGATTCTGAACCTGCACCCGAAAATGGCTTCGGCTCTGATGTCGGCAGGCATGCACTGCGTGGGCTGTTCAGCTTCTCTGGGCGAAACGCTGGAGGAAGCCGCCGAAGTCCACGGAATGGACCTGTTCCTGCTGGAGGTAAAGCTGAACGCGTTCCTGAATGAAGCACTTCAGGGAAGGATCTGAAAAATGAATCAGAAAGGGCTGCCACTTTTGTGTGACAGCCCCGTTTTTTTTCTGAAGGGATCAGAGAGCTCGAAGACTCTCAAGCGCGTGATCCCTGAGGATCACGATCATGTGCTCTTCGAAGAACTCAGACATGCCTGCGGCGTAATCGACCTGCATGGAGAACTCGGAGAGGATGTTGCACACTTTGTTGAAGGCTTCCGGAGAAGCGTCGGCCTTCTGAAGGATCAGGTAATAATTGCCGTCGTCCGGATTTTTGAACAGCCGGCTCATGCCGTTGTATTCCGGATCCGTCATGTGGGCAGCGGATATGACTGTTTCCATGTCATGGAAAAGGAAGAAACGGGTAAGCCTGTAGATCTCGTCCGTGCTTCCTGACGGATCGGAAGCTGACTGCGCGGGGACATCAGAATCCCCGGACTCCTGCTTTCCGGCATTTTCTTTTCTTTCTTTTTCCTTCTGGCTTCGCGCCGCAGCCTCCTTGCGTACCTGTGAGAGCCTTGCGATCAGATCTAGGATATCATCAGCGCCGCTCGGCGCATCCTGGGACGAAGCGTCCCTGCCCAGAGCATTGTCCTCTGCCGAAAAACGGGCATAGCGGCTGTCGAGCTCATCCGGATCATCCACCTTTGTGACGATCAGGATGATGGAATCAGCGGAGATCGGGATGGCTTCGATCATAAGGGGCGTATTATTGACCTCAAAGTCGAAGTTATCAGCTGCCTGCTGCATCATTTCGCGGAACAATGACCTGGCCTTTTCGGAACCGTAGGCCAGTTCGCTCAGCCGGATCTTTCTTTCTTCGAGATCAGCGCGGGTCAGCGTAAACCGAAGCTGATTTTCATTAAGCTTTTCTATTTTCAAATCATCACTTCCTTAAATAAATACTTCTGCCAGTGTCAACGCAGCGGCCTGCGCCGCTCATGGGTGGACTGAGTACCTGATGTAAGTATACCGAATTCTTTTTTTTATGTAAAGGGCACATAAAAAAACTTGCAAAACAGTCTCATAATGTTTATAATAAGCATCAGAAGTAATGTGATGCATGCCATAAATCTTATGAAGAAAGGAGGCCGTTGTTTCACATCCGGGCCTGAGCGGACTGTTTCCCGGTACCGCTTCGGCCTGCTGCACATCTTTGGAGAGATCTCCAGTCAGTTTTGCTCCCACAAAAAGTTGTTACATCATAGCATGCAGCGCATTATTTCGCAAGAAAAAGTTCCGGACTGCCAGGCGGAAGGAAAAAGGGCGGCGGGGGACGCATGGCGTTACAGACAGTCGCAGCTTCCTGATCCGTGTTTCTTCCGGTGCCCTGGGAAAATATATCACACATGGTCTCTGCGGCAGCCAGGAACAGAAAAGGAACTGTTGTTTATGGGCAGAAGAATGATCAGGTTCTCGGCCGCTGAACAGTCGCTGCTGGATGAGCTTAAAGCGTACCAGAAGGAAGGCTGCGGAATCTATCTCAATGGCCGGGCAAGCTATCCGTATGAAGTCGTAAACGCCTGCTTCCGCGAGGAGGGAGGGTACATGCGTGATCTTGTCGGTGATGAGCATGCGGTCATTCGAAGAATCGATTTTATCAGAATCAGAAACGGCAAGTAAGCAATTGTGAAAACAGACAGCTGTCATCCTGTTTCGCGCCGGACTGCAGAATCCCCGTTTATGCGCTGGCGGCAGGAAGGGATGCGGCTGTCTGTTTCCCTGTCCGGGGAAAGTCTTAAGGAAAACCGAAGAGGTTATGAAGATTTTATATATGCGCCCGTCTCCGTGCATTTTTATGATATAATGTCCGTACATTTTCCGGACCACGGTCATGGATACGGATCCGGAAACGGTCGTTATGGAAAAGACGGATACCCCCAGGGAGGATTCGATGAGTAAAAAGAGCAATATGACAGACGAACTTCTGGAGCTTCTGAAGGAAGAGGAAGCTGCGGAGGAGAAGACGGGAAAAGAGGATACATCCGGCGCCAGCCGCGGCAGAAGAGCCTCCCGGCTGCGTAGACTGTCAGGGAAAAAGATACGTGCTTCTTCCGCGAGAGCAGAGCGCAGAGAAAAAAGAAGAAGGATGCTGAAAATCGCGGGAGGGCTCCTGCTGCTTCTGTGCGTTGTCCTTCTCGGAACGCTGTACATCCGGTATGCGCCGACGAAGGAGCGAATGGACGCGAAGGAGTATTTTATCTCACGCATGTCCTCCGGAGAGGAGAGAGCGGAGCTTCTGGAGGATGAACTCGCGGTCGTGCTGCAGGACCATGTTGAAAGCGGCAAAGCGATCCTGAAGGATGACGCCCTTTATCTTGATTACGGGATCGTACGAAGCCAGCTTAATTCCAGGTTTTTCTGGGATTCCGGCGAGCGATTGATGATCTACACGACAGCCCTCGAAACATATGAGATACCGCTTGACAGCAGCGAATACACGATCGACGGAAGTACGCAGAGCTGGAGCAGGAAGATCCTTCTCGGACGCGGAAGCACGGTGTATGTGGATGCCGGTTTCCTTCAGCAGTATACGAACATGGAGTATACGGTCAGCCCGGAGACATACCACGCGTATATACAGAATGAGTGGGGTACATTCCTGGAAGCGGAAGTAAAGAGGGATACGCAGATCCGTTACGTGGGAGGCGTTAAGGGGCTGATCCTCACGGATGTTAAGCGCGGCGACAGACTGCGGATCCTGGAACAGATGGATAAGTGGTCCCAGGTCATTACTTCGGATGGCTTCATAGGATATGTACAGAATTCAAAACTCAGAGAAGTGAAGGAAACAGCCGTGACCAGGGAGTTCGAGGAACCTGTTTACAGCAGTCTGACACAAGAGCGGCTGATCAATCTGGTGTGGCATAATGTCGACAGCCAGGAAGGCAACGCCTACCTCGAAGCGGATACGGAAGGGATGACCGGCGTTAATGTCATCAGCCCGACCTGGTTCAGGATCATTGACAACAGCGGGGCCATTGAATCCATCGCAAGCGCGGAGTATGTGCGCAAGGCCCATAAGATGGGACTGGAGGTATGGGGCCTCGTTGACAATTTTACATACAGTTTCAGCACGACAGAACTCCTGAATTCGACCCAGGCAAGGCGCGCTCTGGTCGGAAACCTGATCGGGGAAGCCCTCAAGGTATCGATGGACGGAATCAATGTTGACCTGGAAGCGATCACGCAGGACGGCGGATACGGATATGTGCAGTTTGTCAGGGAACTGTCGATCGCCTGCCGCAGGAACGGACTGGTGCTGTCGGTTGATGTACCTGTCCCCGCGGAATTCAACCGGTATTATGACAGAAAGGAACTGGGAACTGTCGCGGATTATGTGATCATCATGGGATATGATGAACACTATGTCGGATCCGATGCCGGGAGCGTGGCGTCTCTTCCTTTTGAGGAAAACGGAATCAGGTCGACACTGGAAGATGTTCCCGCTGAGAAGATCATCAGCGGCGTTCCGTTCTATACAAGACTCTGGTATACCCAGACAGATGACAGCGGCTCAAGCGTGTGGAGTGAAGCCTACGGCATGGGCACGATCGCGAAAACGCTCGAGACTTACGGCGTAGAGACGCAGTGGGACGCGGAGACATCCCAGAAGTATGCGGAATGGGTGCTTGAGGACGGCATACTCTGCCAGATCTGGGTCGAGGATAATGAATCGCTCTCACTTAAGGCCGGACTTGTCAAGACATACGACCTCGGGGGCATAGCAGCCTGGAAGCTTGGCTTCGAGAATGATTCTGTCTGGGAAACGCTGAGCGAAAATATAGGGCAGGAGAGCGCCGGGGTACCTGCCCAGACAGAAACGGAAACAGAGACGGAAACACAGAAGGAAACACAGAAGGAAACGGAACCGGCGGAAGAAAAAGATGCTCAGGAAGAAGCAGAAGCCCTCACAGAGCACTGAAAAATGAACCGGAAATGTATACGGAGCGGTATGCCGGTTCATCGCGGAAAGCGCC
>CADCOP010000252.1 GCA_902803065.1 uncultured Lachnospiraceae bacterium
GAAGGCCCGTCGCAGATGGATGAACTGAACACGCTCCTTACACCGGCCGCCCCGGAGGATAAATACCGCACCTTCTACGAGGTGTTTGTGTATTCGTTCTTTGATTCGGACGGTGATGGCATTGGAGATCTGAAAGGCCTCACGGAAAAACTGGATTACATAGGCGACGGCGACCTGACGACAACAGAGGATCTTGAGTGCAGCGGCATATGGACGATGCCCATCTTCCCGTCGCCGACATACCACAAATATGATGTGACCGACTTCATGTCGATCGACCCGCAGTACGGGACCATGGAGGATTTTGAGGCGTTCCTTGCGGCGGCGCACGAGAGGAACATCCGCGTGATCCTGGATCTGCCGCTGAACCATACATCCGTGGAGCATCCCTGGTTTCAGGAAGCTGCGGAATATGTAAAGAGCCTTCCGGCAGGGGCCACGCTCTCAGGCGAGGAGTGCCCGTACGCTCTCTGGTACAACTTCTCTTCGCAGGCGCAGGAGGGATATGAACCGCTGGATGGCGGCTGGTACTATGAGGCGCGCTTCTGGTCAGGAATGCCGGACCTGAACCTGGATAATGAAGAAGTGAGGGATGAGATCCGGAAGATCTGCGAGTTCTGGCTCAAAAAAGGTGTGGACGGGTTCCGCCTGGATGCGGTAACATCGTACTATACCGGCGATAAGGGAAAAAACATCGGTTTTCTGTCCTGGCTGAATTCCATGGTGAAGGAGATATCGCCGGAGGCGTATCTGGTAGGAGAGGCCTGGGAGAACCAGAGCGTCTACGCTGAATACTATAAGAGCGGGATCGACTCGCTGTTCGACTTCCGGTTCTCCGGAGCGGACGGCATGATCTGCCAGACGGTCCGCGGCTCCGCGAAGGCTTCCGCTTTCGCAAAGGCGCTGGCTGAAGAAGAGGAGATGTATGCTTCGTATAACGAAGACTGCGTAAACGCTCCTTTCTATACGAACCACGACATGGCACGAAGCGCAGGGTATTATCTGTATGATAAAGGGAACCGGATCAAGCTTGCCGGCGGGCTGAACCTTCTGATGACCGGAAATGCCTTCATCTACTACGGCGAGGAGCTCGGGATGAAGGGTTCCGGAAAGGATGAGAACAAGCGCGCGCCGATGTACTGGTCTTCTCAGAACAGTGAGGGGATGTGCAGCGGGCCTGCAGACATGGATACGGTGGAGATGCAGTTCCCTGACGTGCAGGAGCAGCAGGCTGATCCTTATTCCATCTGGAACTACTACAGAAACGCGATCCGGCTGCGAAATGCATTTCCTGTGATCGCCCGGGGAAAAACGGAAGTGATCGATGAGCTGTCGGGAGACCAGGTCTGTGTATTCCGGCGGACGGATCCGGAAGAAAAGCTGAAGGATGTGCTGATCGCGGTCAATACATCGGAAGAAGAACAGACAGTGAAGCTGACGCGCAGAAAATATACCCCTCTTCAGCTGGCCGGCGTGCTTGTGACAGGCGGAAAACAGGTCAGCTATGAAAAGCAGATTCTGACGCTCCCGCCCTTTGCCGCGGCAGTGCTCTCAGAAGGCGAGTAGATGCAGGCACAAAAACAGAAGCTGCGTTGACTGAGCGTTATCAGAAAAATGAAAAACGAGGCTATGATGTATGAATGAATTTACTGCTGAGATCGTGTATAACAAGGATACGCTTCGCGCGCTGGAGGATGCGGTGTACGATACCTTCGGCGTGACAGGGCGGATCATTAAAGCCGCGGTCTCGCTTGCGATGCTGATCGGAGGCGCTTACCTGAATAACTTCGGAGGCGTGGTCCTCATGGTCCTTGGCGCCATTGTGCTTACCTCAGGCAATATACGGGGAGCCGAGCGTGCCGAGAGGATCTCCAGGGCGCTGAAGGGACAGGAGGTCCGCGTCCGCTATACCTTCGGAAAGGAATCCTTCCGAACGGAATCCCTCCGCGAAAAGGGAGAGATCCGGTATTCCTCCATCATCCGTCTTTACGAGACAAAAACACATTATGTGCTGTTCGCGACAAAGAAGAGCGGCTATATGATCGACAAAAAGACGGTCCGGCCGAAGGAACTTAAGAAATTTGAAAAGTTCCTTTCGGGAAAAACGGGGACGGAATGGACAGGGGCTTCGCCTCTGGCGCGGTTCAATCTTCTGGAGCTGTTTTATAATATGAAAAACACAAAGAAGGTTCGCTAGAATACTGGACTTTGCCAGAGCAATGTGTTATATTGTTGCAGTACGCAGACCGCGCTGGAATGACAAATGTTCGCGAGTCGCGGACAGGAACCTGCCTGCGGGTCAGGGGTATACAGATCAGACAGAAAGTTGGTAATCGTTATGGTAAACGTTGCAGTATTGGGATATGGCACTGTTGGAAGCGGCGTAGCTGAAGTAATCTGGAAAAATCAGGATAAGGTCGATAAAAGCGCGGGAGTTCCTGTCCGCATCAAATATGTGCTTGACCTTCGCGAATTCCCGGGAGATCCGGTGGAAAAAGTTCTTGTTCACGATTTTGATGTCATTCTTAATGATCCGGAAGTGGACATAGTCGTTGAGGTGATGGGCGGTCTTGAGCCGGCGCATACATTTGTAAAAAAGGCTCTGCTCGCCGGAAAGAGCGCCTGCACTTCCAATAAGGCGATGGTTGCAAAGTTCGGACCGGAGCTTATGGACATAGCAAAAGAGAAAAACGTGAACTTCATGTTCGAGGCCAGCTGCGGCGGCGGTATCCCGATCATCCGTGCCATCAACGAATCTCTGACAGCGGATGTGATCGATGAGGTGACCGGTATCCTGAACGGAACAACGAATTA
>CADCOP010000253.1 GCA_902803065.1 uncultured Lachnospiraceae bacterium
GAGAACAGGAGAGCAGGCCATGATTTTTCTTGCAATTGATTTTGGAACATCAGCAGTGAAAATGTCCCTGATCGATGAAAATCTTCAGGTAAAGAGCGTCAGCTCGGACAAATACAATTACGTTACTTTTCCGGGTGAGAAGAACGAACTGAGACAGGAAGATCTTTTCAATGCGTTTTACGGAGCAGCCAAAGGACTGGACCAGGAGCTTCTGAAAAAAACGGATATGATCGTTTTTGATACGTTCTCTCCGTCACCGGTATTCCTGGATAAGGAAGGTGCCCTTGTTTATCCGAACGTTATCACACATATGGACCGGAGGAGCCGTGCCCAGACACAGTATATCTCCGATACCTTCGGAAATGACCGTTACAGAAATATTTCAGGTATCTATCCCTTCCCGGGCGGCTGCTCAGCCATGACTTTCCTCTGGTTCAAGCAGAACATGCCGGAGGTTCTTGACAAGACCTACATGGTGGGACATTTCCCGACCTTTATATATCACTGGCTCACCGGCGAATTCATGGTTGACTTCGTAAATGCTTCCATGATGGGTATGTATGAGACAACAACGCAGGGAACCTGGTCAAAGGAACTGATCAAAGAGTTCGGTTTTGATCCGGGAATCTTCGGACCGATCTACAATCCCGGTGAAGTACACGGTTATCTTGTTAAGGAAGTCGCTGACAAGCTTGGCATTAAAGCCGGAATCCCCGTAGCTGTCGGAACAAACGATGTTGCTACCGCACAGATGGGCGCAGGCAATGAGAAAGCCGGCGGCATCATGAACACGACCGGTTCTTCAGAAATGGTATCCATCCTTGTTGACAAGGCTCTGATCGATCCCGACAATTACCATTATTATCTGCGTAACGCAGCTCTTCCCGGACTCTGGCAGATCTATGTAACGACCTGCGGCGGTTTCGGCATTGACTGGTTCCGCAAGGAGTTCTGCAAAGAGATGAGTGAAGATGAGTTCTTCGCTTATGAGGCAGATGAGATCAGCAAGTACATTGCGGCCGGAAACAACAACGGCATCACATTTGACCCGTATCTCACCGGCGACAGACAGGATCTTCCCAAGAAGACAGCAGGATGGCACGGTATTGACCTGAACGCCGGACCGACCAGAGGCCAGATGCTGGTTGCCCTTCTTGCATCCATCCAGGATGTTATGATCGGCGCCATGGCGAAGGCACAGGAGATCTGCACGCTGGATCCCGTAGTCAAGCTGGCAGGCGGCATGTCCAAATCAGAGCCTTACAGAAGAATGAAGCTGAATGCGTACCAGGCACTGGGCGTTGAGAACCTTCAGCTGCAGTATGTTGAGAACTGCGAGACGCTCGGCTGTGTACAGCTCGCGAAGCATTACATGAAATAAAGGAGAGAGGCACCTATGAAACAGTTTGTATTTTTGGATATTCAGCAGTATCCGGATCAGGATATGCATCAGGAAAAGGAAATCCTGGCGGCAGCCGGTTATGAGTGCAAGCTCTGCACCTGCTCAACACCGGAGGAGATCATAGAGGAAGCAAAGGATGCTGAGGTCATCGGCGATGTTTATCAGAAGATCGACGACGCGATCCTGGACAAGCTCCCGAATCTGAAGTGCGCAGTCCGCTATGGCATCGGCTACGATCATCTGGATGTAGACGCGTGCACAAGACATGGCGTATTTGCCTGCAACCTTCCCACATACTGCCTGGATGATGTGGCACAGGTAGCCGTAGGCCTGATGCTGGATCTGGCAAGAAAGAATACTTTCTACAATATGGACTGCAGAAAGGGCAACTGGAATGTCGGCCTTGGCTACACTCCGCACAGAATGGATTACTACACCATCGGTTTCTGCGGTTTCGGCAATATTGCAAGATCCGTATGGAAATTCCTCAAGCCCTTCGGCTGCAAAGCGATCGCTTATGATGCGTACCTTCCGGACAGCGTATTTGAAGAGCAGGGCGTTGAGAAGGTCGACTTTGACGGTCTGCTTACTCAGTCCGATATGATCACGATCCATGTTCCCAGCACTCCCGAGACACATCACCTGTTCAATGAGGAAACCATTGGCAAGATGAAAGACGGCGCAATGCTGATCAACACAGCCCGCGGCGCGATCGTCAGCAACAAAGCTCTTGTGGATGCATTAAAGAGCGGAAAACTGGCGGCAGCAGCCCTTGATGTTAATGAAGATGAGCCGATCCATGATCCGAATCACTTCCTGTATACCGCGGACAATCTGATCGTACTGCCGCATACCGCTTACAACACGGCAGAAGCAGCAGACGCGATGCACACAGAAGTAGGCCAGATCGCAGTTGCGTGCATGAACGGAACACTGGCTACAGATCCTGTATTTACAAAGCATATCGTCCGTGAACAGCGTCCGTATATTCAGCAGATCCTTGAAATGCAGGCTAAGAAAGGCTGATCTGCGAACTGCATGAATCATATGTTCTGATACCGCAAGCACCCATGGGAAGCATCCTGTGGGTGCTTGCTTTTGTGCGCGGGAATGGCCCACTCTTGCGGCAGTGCTTTCCCGCGTGATACAATAACGCGGTAGTTTCAGTTTATAACGTTAATATAGTCTCCTGCGGATCACGGATGGGTATGGCGGGAAATGGTTCAGACGCATTGCGCTGCGCGGCAGGAAGACCGGGACGCAGGATGGAGGAGGGAAAAACAGAGGTATGAGAAATAACAGTATGATCCGGTTGATAGCAAGTGATCTTGACGGCACACTCCTTCAGAATGGGAGCACTGCTGTATCCGATGAATTTCTGGAGATGATTCCGAAGCTGATGGAACAGGGCATTATGTTCTGCGCGGCAAGCGGCCGGTCCTACGATAATCTTCGCCTGCTGTTTGAACCGGTGAAAGATGACATTGCCTATATCTGCGACAACGGATCGGTCGCCTTTTATAAGGGACAGCGCATCTATGAAAACGCGCTTGACGCGGAAATGTGCTCCCGGGTCCTCGAAAAGGCAGCACAGCTTGAAGACTGCGATGTGTTTATTTCCTGTGAAAAAGGCGTGTTTACCGACTCAGATCAGGAGGATTTCTGGCAGTTCATGCGGGAAAATTCCTATGGAATGATGCAGAAGGTGCCGGATCTGCGGCAGATGAAAACTCCCCTGTATAAAATAGCCATTTTCAGCCGGCAGCATACGGATCAGCTGGCAGAATATTTCCAGGAGTTCTGCGAAGGCAGGATCCTGGCAAAGAAGACAGCGGCCGTCTGGGTGGATTTCATCAACCCAGACGCAACCAAAGGCGACGCGCTCCGGGCGCTGGGAGAGTATTTCTCAGTATCCCCGGACGAAACAATGGCCTTCGGCGACCGCTTCAATGATGTGGAAATGCTGGACTACGCCGGAGTGAGCTACGCGATGGAGAACTCTGAAGAAGGCCTTTCCCTGCACACAGACGGCGTTACGCCGGCAGTGGAAGATATCGTACGGAAGCTGCTGTAGGGGACAGAGAAACTTCCCCTGTCCCCCAGAATTCTGTAAAGATAATTCTATGTTTGCAAAAACGTTAATGTTTACTTTCAGACAGAAAGTGATATAATACATACATCAAGACACAAACGCATTTCATACATCAGATCATACACATCAGATCACAAAGCATTTCATACATCAGATCATGTACATCATAAGAGGAGTTTAAGTGAAAAAGAATACGCTGATCGTCTGTGATCCGGACAGCTGTTATGCTGAAAAGCTCACGGATTATCTGAATGAGCATTCGGGAGGAATGATAAGCGCTGAGGTCTTTACGGATCCGGAGCGGCTGCTCACCTGGCTGAAGGATGCATCCGCGGATGTTCTGCTGATCAGCAGCGCCTTTCTGACCGAAGAGTACGCAAAGGAACTGGCGCAGGTATTTACCGGAACCTGTATCGCGCTCACTGAGGAGAAGGAGGAGGGGATCCCGGCAGACCATGACGGAGCGGTCACGGCTTCCGTGGATAAATATCAGTCGGGGGAGGCGATCCTGTCTTCTCTGCAGGAATACTGTCATGTCAGACGGCCGGAGAAGAAGGTCTCTGCGCCTGTCAGGAAAAAACTGCATGTCATCGCGGTTTTTTCGCCCGCGGGCAGGTGCGGAAAGACGTCGTTCTGCATAGGCCTTGGGGAGATCCTCGCCGGGACGGGCCGCAGCACGTTATACATAAACGCGGAAGAGTACAGTGGTTTTTCGGACCTTTTCGGGCAGAACGCAGGAGGAGACCTTTCAGATGTGATCTTCAGCATCCGAAGGTCCGGGAGTGACCGAAGAGCGGAGCGGGATGATCCGGTACAGATGCTTCATGCAAGAACTGCAGTATTTGAAGCGCTGCGCTACATACCGCCAGCGCGGACTCCGGTGGATGTCAGAGAGATCCGTATCACGGAATGGGAGAAGCTGATCGAGCTTGCGGATGGGACAGGAGAGTATGAATACCTGATCCTGGATCTGGGGACACATCAGAATGACCTGTTTGAACTTCTGGAGCTGTGCGATTTCATCTGTGTCCCCATGCCGGAAGACGCTGTATCAGCAGCGAAACTTCATCAGTTCAGGGAATGTCTGCATCTTCTGGATCATGAAGCGCTGGAAGGGAAGATGTGCGTGCTGTATCTGCCTGAGATCGATGGTGATAGATCTGAAGGCTTTCCACAGAACCTCACCGGAGGGAAAATGGGAAGCTGCATAAGAAAGTTTCTGAGATCTCCGCAGTGGACTGGAATGCAGGAAACCGGCTGGCAGGCGGCGAGGAGAGAAAGGTATCCGGACGTACTGAGTGAGAGGGACCGGAGGAGAGATGAAAATGTGTGACGCGCATACGGTCAGATCCGCAGTGCTGATCGTGCTGGTCATATGGTGCACGGTGTCAGACCTGCGGACTGGGCGGATCCCCAATAAGGTTCTTGCAGCAGGAATCGTGGCTGCTTTTTTCCTGACTGCCGCGGCGGGTGGCGCGGCGGCGCTGAAGGGGATGCTTGCCGGATCGTGCTTTCCCATGATCCTCTTTCCGCTGTTCTGCCTTCGGATGATCGGGGCAGGGGACATCAAGCTGCTCTGTATGGCGGGCGCATTTCTCGGATGGCCTGCTTCGGCCCGATGCGTCGTTCTGTCTTTTTTTGCGGGCGCGGTCATCTCGCTGGTGCTGATGTACCTTCGCGGGAATTTCTTCTCCCGCATGTTCCGGCTGAAGGTATATGTGAAGGAATGTCTGCAGTCAGGAAGGATGCAGCCATACCTGCGCGACGAGGACCGGGACGGAAGATTCTGCTTTTCAGCCGCCATACTCGCGGGTATCCTGATCTGCCTGGCAGGAATACGTTTCTAAAGGAAAAAAACAGAAACACAGATATAAGAAACATGGCAGACAGGCACTGCACAGGCACATGACGGCTCTGCAGGGTGAGGAGAAGGGCATGACAAAAGAAAGATTTGCTGAGCTCAGAAGCCGCCTGATGACAAGGCTTGAACACAACAGGGAAATGAGCGATGAGGAGATCCGCCTTGCCATTTCGGATTTTCTGCAGGAGACAGATATCTATGTGCGTCTTTCCGAGAGGGAACAGGTGCAGAATGAGCTGTTCAATTCGGTCCGGAGGCTGGATATCCTGCAGGAGCTGATCGATGATGACAGCGTGACCGAGATCATGGTCAACGGCACACAGGGGATCTTTCTGGAGCGAAGCGGAGTCCTGAAACGGTGGGATAAATGCTTTGACAGGCGCGAAAAGCTGGAAGACATCGTTCAGCAGATCGCTGCCGGCTGCAACCGGACGGCGAATGAGACGGAAGCAATCGTGGACGCAAGGCTTGATAACGGCGCCAGAGTCAACATCGTCATGCCGCCGGTCGCGCTGAACGGACCCATAATAACGATCCGCCGCTTTCCGGACCGCGCGATCACGATCGAGGAGCTGATCGAATGGAATTCCATCACAGAGGAGGCCGCGCTGTTTCTCAAGGACCTGGTCGTGGCTGGCTATAACATCTTTATCAGCGGCGGCACCGGATCCGGCAAAACTACGTTTCTGAACGCGCTGTCGAATTATATACCAAAGGACGAGAGAATCGTAACCATCGAGGACAATGCGGAGCTTCAGATACGGAATGTGCCGAACCTGGTGCGGCTGGAGGCGAGGAGGGCTAACGCGGAAGGGGAACATGAGATCACGATCCGGGATCTGATCCGCGCAAGCCTTCGCATGAGACCTGACAGAATCGTGGTTGGCGAAGTAAGAGGCGAGGAGGCCATCGACATGCTGCAGGCCATGAACACAGGGCATGACGGGTCCCTCAGCACAGGTCACGCGAACAGTCCGGGGGATATGCTCTCGAGGCTGGAGACTCTGATCCTGCTCGGATCCGGCGCGCTTCCCATCCAGGCAGTCCGCAGGCAGATCGCTTCGGGAATAGACGTTCTGGTGCATCTTTCCAGAATGCGTGACCGAAGCCGGAAAGTCCTGGAGATCCTGGAAGTGGATGGCTATGACATCACCTCCGGGGAGATCCTGACTCACTCTCTGTATGAATTCACGGAGGACGGAGAGGCGGCGGATGGGAGCGTGCTGGGGGCTCTGAGGATGACCGGAAAACTGAAAAATCGCGGAAAGCTGAACAGGGCCGGCATTAAGGAGATGGAGAAATGACGTATTCAGGAAGGAGAAAGACGGCCGCGAAAAGCGCCGGAAATGACTATTCTGTATATCGCTTTTCCACCAGAGAATATGCGCTGTACCTGATGATCTATCTTTTTCTGGACGGCCTTGTCAGTCTGCTCTTTTACCGATCGTTTGCAGCATTTGCCATACTGCTGCCGGGGGCGTGGCTGTATTTAAAAGTCAGGCGCGCAGAATGCAGGAAGAAAAGGCTTCTGGTCATGCAGAGCGAGTTCCTTTCGGGCATGCAGTTCGTGAGTACCGCGCTGCAGGCAGGGTATGCTGTCGAGAATGCATTCCGAGAAGCGGAAGCTGAACTGGGAAGAATCTACGCGCCATCTTCGTTCATCCGGACAGAGATGCGTTACTTAAATTCCCAGGTCCGCCTGAATGTTCCCCTGGAAGGCCTCCTTTTGGACCTGGGGGAACGGACGCAGGCAGAGGACATTATGAATTTCGCGGAGGTATTCAGTGTCGCGAGACGAAGCGGAGGCGATCTGATCAGTATCGTAAGAAATACTGTGTCACAGATCCGCCAGAAAAGCGAGACCCGCGGAGAGATCGAAACAATGCTCGCGGGAAAACGGATGGAGCAGAGGCTGATGAGCCTGATCCCGCTTTTTATCCTTGGATATGTGGGCGTGACGTCTCCGGGCTTTTTCGACAGTATGTACCACACAATCACGGGAACAGTCATAATGACAGCCCTGCTGCTTGTGTACGCGGCAGCTTATTACTGGGGAGAGCAGATCATGAGCATTCAGGTATGAAGGAGCTATATCAGCGCAGGCGGAATGTGATGGAAAAGCTGCTGCAGCGAAATGCGATGGGAAGGAGAAGCAATGGCTGCACGGGCAAAATGAGAAGGAGGAGATCATGGCTGCGCAGACGCATCGCAGAAAGAAAAGTCCGGGCAGGCTGGGGGAGAAGCTCGCCGGGCGGCTGTTTTCAGAGAACAGAACGCGGGCAGGGAACCGGCTGAACGACGAGATTCTGGCGATCTCCGGAGGAAGCAGGGACGCCGTTTTAGCATACTATACGGCAAAGATGCGAAAGCTCCTGATCGCAGGCGGAATAGCCCTTGCCGGCGTGATCTTTCTGCTGGTTCGCTTTCTGATCACAGGAAGCGCGGACCATGTGGAGGAGATTTTCCGCCCGGATTACGGCAGGCCGGGAACACAGGAAGAATTGATCGTCAGAGCCGGAGATGAAGAAAAAAGCATCTCCCTCGAAGTCGGAAGCAGAGAATACACGGCAGCGGAAGCGGAGGCGCTGCTGGATGAGGCCGAGAAGGAACTGAAGAAAGTCATGCTTGGTGAAAACGAATCGGAAGATGCGATCCGCAGGCCGCTGTACTTTCCGAAACAGCTGCAGGGCGGCGCCGTGAAAGCGGACTGGCTGACCTATCCGTACGGAATGATATCGGATGAGGGCGTGATCACGGGCAGGCCTGAAGAGAAAGGCTCCCTGATCGAGATACAGGCAGTGCTCACCTGCCAGTCATCGGAAAGGATGATGCAGACAGCAGTCATGGTGTTCCCGCAGATCGTACCGGAGGAAGAGAAGTTCTGGGAAGAAGTCGACCTTGCAGCAGCCAGGGCAGAGGAAGAGGATCCATCTGCACCTTCCTTTCACCTTCCGTCGGCGCAGGGAGAGACAGCGCTCCAGTGGCGCTACGACAGAGAACAGATGCCTTCTGCCGCGTTTCTCCTTCTCTTCGTGATACCGGTGTTTGTGTATTTCAGAGAGGATCAGCGGATCCATGAGACGGCGCAGAAAAGAACGCTTGCCCTGCAGCTGTATTATTCGGAATTCCTGTGGAAGCTGGAAATGCTTCTCGGAGCCGGCATGACGATCCGCGGGGCGTTTAACAGAATCGCATCTGCAGAGAGCAGTGAAGAGAAAAAAGGGGATCGCCGCTTTCTGTACCTGGAACTCCGCAAGACCTGCTACGAAATGAAAAACGGTGTGTCCGAGAGCGCGGCATACGAGAATTTCGGGAGAAGATGCGGCCTTCCCTGCTACATAAAGCTGGGAACGATGCTGTCCCAGAACCTGCAGAAGGGGTCCAGAGGTCTTGTGGGGATCCTCGAGAAGGAGGCGGTCTCCGCACTGGAGGAGAGGAAAAACGCTGCAAAAAAGCTGGGAGAACAGGCAGGCACGAAGATCCTGTTCCCCATGATCATGATGCTGGTGGTCGTCATGGCAGCGCTGATCGTGCCCGCGTTTATGAACGTGTGAGGGGATGAGACGATAATGACTAATAGAGGGGGCCAGTAAAAAATGCAGCTGTAAACCGTAGAAAACAACGGAAAGGAACCATACATGGACAATACAATGTTTGCACCCGGAGGGCCGGAAAGCCAGGTAAAGGCGTTCGTGGAAGATGAGTCAGGGGTAGGAGTCGTAGAGATCATACTGATACTGGTCGGAATACACACTACCCCACAACCTATAGTTTTATGTTAATCGTTTTTGAAAAGTGGACATAGGAGGGGGATATAGAAACACGATACATATTTACCATGGAGGAATCA
>CADCOP010000254.1 GCA_902803065.1 uncultured Lachnospiraceae bacterium
CGTCAGGGGTTGCTTGTGACGCTGCGTTATGAGGTATTCTTGGCGCAAAGGAGGTGAAAAGCTGTGTCAAAATATACGACAGGAGAGATCGCGAAGCTCTGCGGCGTGACTGTCCGCACAGTCCAGTACTACGACAGCCGGGGCATTCTTGTACCATCGGAACTTTCCGAGGGCGGCAGGCGGCTGTATTCTGAAGATGATGTGAAAAGGCTGAAGATCATCTGCTTCCTCCGGGAGCTTGGCCTTTCCATCGATCAGGTCAAACAGCTGCTTAGCGAAGAGAATCCCGGGAGCGTCATTTCACTGCTGCTGGATCAGCAGGAGGTCTCGCTTAAGAAAGAGATCGGCGAGCGTGAGGAGATGCTGAAGAAGGTATCGGAGTTAAAAGCCGGGCTTAAGAGCGTGAGCAAATTCTCGGTCGAATCCATCGGCGACATAGCATATTTCATGACAAACAGAAAGAAGCTGAGAAACCTGCGTATTCTCATAGTGCTCATTTCCCTGCCGCTTGGTATTCTCCAGTGGTCATCCATTATCCTGTGGATCACCAGAGGGATCTGGTGGCTGTTCCTCGTATGGGTCATAGCCGTGGTTCCTTATGTGTTTTATTTCAGCCGCTGGTATTTCAAAAAGATGGCTTATATCTGCCCGCAGTGCCATGCGGTCTTCCAGCCGTCAGCCAGAGAAGGCTTCTGGGCAAACCATACCCCGGCGACCCGTAAACTCACCTGTCCTTCCTGCGGACATCGCGGCTTCTGCGTAGAAGTCGCGGCGGAAACGGAGGTGAAGGGCAATGCGTAAGACTGAATACAATAAGAAACAGGTCATCATCTATCTTCTGTGGACCTTTGGCGCTGCGTATATGATCCAGTTCTTAACGGCATCTCTTTATAAAAACAACAGAGTGGCCGGGCAGCTGGTGCTTGCGGCGATGATGTTCGTACCGGCGGTCGGCGTTGTTCTCTCCGGGGCAAAACTGAAAGACATGGGCTGGAAACCGCAGATCAGGAAAAATATCAAAGCTATTCTGATCGCATGGTTTGCGCCCCTGATCCTGACCGCGCTCGGAGCCTGCTTATATTTTCTGCTCTTCCCGAAGCACTTTGACCTGAGCGGGGAATACGCCAGGGTCCTGGGAGGATCGGAAGCCCTCGAACAGATAAAGGCGGAGGGCATTTCGTATCCCTTATACATTCTGATCAGTGTGATCAGCAGTGTTACCTATGCACCGCTCATCAACATGATCGTTGCCCTGGGAGAAGAGATCGGCTGGCGGGGTTTTCTGTATCCCCAGCTGGAGGCAAGGTTCGGGAGAAAGAAAGGCTGGATCCTGGGCGGTGTCATCTGGGGCGCCTGGCACTGGCCACTCATCTGGCTGATAGGATACGAATACGGCGCGGCAGCGGGAAATCCGACGGGGTACGCAGGTTTCCCGGCCACGGGAATGCTTGTTTTTTCCGTATTCACAGCCGGGTTTGGTATCCTGCATGCCTGGATATATGAAAAAAGCGGTAGCATCTGGCTGCCGTCGCTCCTTCACGGTGCATTCAATGCAGCCGCCGCACTTCCTCTGTCTTTGTGCCTGACCAACACCGGTTCAGCCAGACTGCTGGGACCAGCGCCAAACGGGATCATCTCGGGGCTGCCGATCATGGTGATCGCAGCGGTCCTGCTGCTGAATAAAAGGAACTGATCGTTTTGCCAATAATCTTATAAAGTGGTAATTGCAAAACACGGACATGGCTGAACGCCCTGGTACGGCCCAAATTGCCCTTGGTTGTGATTCTGGCCGTACTGTGAAGCTTGTATTATTCCGGACAGGCGGCCAAGCTTGCCTATCCGACTGATTCTTGGCCGTATTCTTCGGCTGAAATTCTGCCGGACAGGCGGCCAAGCTTACTATGCATCTTATTTTTGGCCGTATACTTCGTCAGGCGCTGAAAAAGGACAACCAACAAAAGAATGCCGTAAAGCCAGACCCGCAAATGTCAGTCCGCAAAGCCTCTCGAAACGATATCCTGCCAGGCTTCATCATCTATTTCCTCATCCTTAAACAATTTTCTCTTGTCGTTTTCCGTGATCTTCCGAAGGACTCTGCAGGGATTGCCGACAGCAATACACCAGTCAGGAATATCCCTTGTCACCACACTTCCCGCGCCAATGACCACATTATCGCCGATATGAACGCCCGGACAGATGACCGTATTTCCACCGATCCACACGTTATCGCCGATCGTGATCGCTTTTCCGTATTCATAGGCGGAATTGCGGACAGTGGGATACACGGGATGCCCGGCAGTGTAGATCGCCACATTCGGCGCCATCTGGCAGTAATCTCCAATCGTGACTGTGGCTACATCGATGATCGTGCAGTTATAGTTGGCAAAGAAGTTTTTTCCAACTTTAATATGTGTCCCGTAATCGCAGTAAAAAGGCGGATTAATGAAAGCCCCGTCCGATTCTCCGAGCAGTTCTTTTACAACTTCGGAAATGCCTTCAAAGTCAGACCGGTCCATGAAATTCAGCTTCTGAAGGATCTTTCTGCAGGCCTTCTGCTCTTCGAAGACAGATGCATCAGAAATGTACGCAAGTTCTTTATCGCGGCGCGCTATATGGTTCATTCTTTTTCTCCTCCACGGATCCTCATTTTTGCTGAGACAGAGTATATCATAGATACCTGACTCCTGGTAGATATGATCGTTCGATTCGTACCCTGATCTTGTTAATGTCAGTAAAGACAAGAACTCCGCAAAACGGTATAATAGGTATAGCGCTGATATTCCGGGATCTGACAGAAGACCAGGAACGGTCATCAAAACAGAACGGAAAGAATGCATAGTAACGAATACATGATCAAGACTGCATGGAAAAAGAAAAGCGGGGGGGATGAACCGATGAGCGGCAATGGGAATAAGTTTGAAAAAACCACAGGCGCCAGGCTCTGGGTACTGATCTGGGGGCTGGGTCTGGCAGCGCAGATCTGCTGGAATGTGGAGAACCAATGGTTTAACACGTTTGTTTACGCGAAGATCGGAAAGGATCCGGGGATCATCACCGGTATGCTGATCTGCAGCGCGGCTGCGACGACCTTTTCCACGTTCTTCTTCGGGACATGGTCGGA